>JBEBIC010000225.1:0-4472 GCA_040080595.1 Bacteroidia bacterium
TACACCTAGGGCTTCGACTTCACTCAGCCAACAAGATGGGAATATATTGAGTAAATATGTTATTGGACTAAAACATAACTATAATTGGTATTATGGCACTTTATGAAGTTTTTTAGCACAATAGTTCATGTGTAAAACTGAACTATCTACTTGCGTAAATTCGTCATCCTATTGCAAATGTGCTGTTAGCAAGCCTTGTTATTTATTGATTCTCTATAGATTAAAACCATTTTAATGTCTCAAATTTATTGTTTTTTAGTTTTAGTCGTGGTCTATAACCACCTTCAATATAACTACCCTTAGAGCATAACGTGTCTTTGTCTGTAAAAACACAAATTGAAAAAGTCCCCTCTCCTTTTTGAGGACATTTTAGTTTAATGGTCTTTTTTTTGCCAATTTCTTTTCGTGAAATACTGTCAGTATATTGTCCGAAACTTGAATGTAAAGTAATTTTTTCAATTGTCAAATCGTCTTCTATATCAAGCGTAACAACCAATATTTCTCGGTATTTATAACCTTCTATTTTGTCGTCAGAGTTGCAGGCAATCAATCCAGTTATAGAAATAAAAACCAAAAGTATAAAAAATATTTTTCTCATTTTTAGTTCCATTTTAGGTGCTATTTTCTGTTTATTGTTGGCTGTATGAGTATTACCCCTAACTATTGTGTACGCAACATTAATTGTGCTGCCAATTGTAGTAATGATTGTTTGCGTTCGTCGCTTACGGGTATGGTAGCAAGGCATTGCAGGGCTTTGGTGTAATACATTTCCATTTCGGCTTCGGCTAACTTGCGTACGTTTAGGTAATCGTATATTTCGGTTATGGCTTTTATTTTTTCGGTGGGATTATAGTCTATCGTTTGTGTCCATTGTTGCAATACTTCCAATTGGTATTTATGTGCCACTTGCAACGATTTTAATAATAGGTATGTTTTTTTGTTTGCTAAAATATCGCCTCCTACTTGTTTACCAAAAGTTTCGGGGTTGCCATACACGTCAAGTATATCGTCTTGTAATTGGAATGCAATGCCCAAATATTCGCCAAATTTATATAATGCTTCGGCATCTTCGGCTACTGCGCCACCTATGTACGCACCTATCTTTAGGCTTGCGCCCAATAGTACTGCGGTTTTTAGACGTATCATATTTATGTATTGTGGTATGCTTACGGTAGCTTGTGTTTCAAAATTCATATCCAATTGTTGCCCCTCGCATACCTGTAGTGCTGTAGCGTTAAAGGTAGTAAGGCACGGCACAAGCACGGCGTTAGGTACTTGCATAAGCAGTTGTATAGATTTTACAAACAAGGCATCGCCACTTAGTATAGCTATGTTGGTATTCCATTTTTCGTGCACGGTGGCTTTGCCTCTGCGCAATGGCGCTATGTCCATTATATCATCGTGCAATAGTGTAAAGTTATGAAAACACTCCACCGCCATAGCCGCTGTTAGTGCGGGTTGTACGCTATCAGTAAATAATTCGCAACCCAATACTACCAATTGTGGGCGAGTACGTTTGCCTCCCAAACTTACTATGTAACGCATAGGTTCGTATAGGTTATCGGGCTTGCCCTTTAGGTCAAGTTGTGTAATTTCTTGTTCTATAAGTTGGCTAAGCTGTGTGGGAGTAAGCATACGTGTACAATACAGTGGGTTAAATAATATAACTGGTGTTGGTTAAGAGTTGCTGTAAACCTTGCTCTAAGGGCAATAAGTCTTTGGCAAGTAAGGTTTTCATCTTGCTTATATCAGGGCAACGGCGGGTCATATCGCCCTCTTTAAGCGCTGCTACGTGTACTATTTTTGATTTAGATTGTGTAACTTTTATAATAGTTTGTGCCAATTCCAAAATAGTAATTTCGTTTTCGCCTCCTACGTTTATGGTATCGTTTATAAATTTTTTTTGCAAAAATGCCGTACTACACGCAGTTATGTTATCATCAATAAAACAAAATGTGCGTGTTTGTAATCCGTCGCCATATACTATTAAGTCTTCGTTTTTGAGTGCTGCATTCAAGTATTTAGACACCACAAAATCTTTGCTTTGTTTGTAACCGTAGGTGTTAAAAAAACGAAATATAGTATAAGGCAAATTATATTCTTGGTAGTACGAACGTACAAATGCCTCGCCTACATTTTTTACAATAGCATATGGCAAGCGAGAGTTTAGAGGTGTAGTTTCTTCGTTTTGAGGAAATGCTACAGGCTCGCCATACACCTCGCTCGATGATGAATAAAACACACGTTTTACGGCGTTATCTTTACTTAATGTAAGTATGTTTTTAATACCTGTAATATCATCAAGCACCATAGTTGGGTTGTCCAAAGTACGTTTAACGCCCACCAATGCTGCATAATGAAACACATAATCAAATTTATAATTAGCAAACACATCGTGCAAAGCGGTGTAATTATTTACATCGGTTTCTACAAACTGTATATTGTTGTGTGCGCCTTGCGGTACTTTTGCTAAATCGCCCGTCATAAAATTATCTACTATTACAATTTTAAAATCGGCATTGTGCGCTAAGTGTTCGGCAAGCGAACTACCTATAAATCCTGCTCCCCCAGTAATTAATATAGTTGTGTGCATTACAAAAAAGTAAAAGGATATATAGTGGTTAGTTAGCGTTTAGTACAAAAAAATTATTTTTCTAATAAGAATTTAGAATTAATGAACGTACCATTGGTAACTACTATAGTATCGCCATTGTTGGCTACCGAAAAACTGTATTTACCAGTTACTCGTTTAGTGGTTTCGTCGGCACTTGTTATCTCTAATTTTCCGTCGTATGATGGAAGGGTTACTAATGCCCCGTTTATAGGCATTTTTAAATAAAACAAACAATATTTATCTTTTACAACTAATGAATTTGCGTGTGTGTATGCACCTTCGGGTTTTAATTTATTTCCTTTTTTCGCAGCATATTTTGCGGTAATAGTTGTGTTTAAATTACCAGGCTTACCATTACTCATAGCTAGTTCAAATGTGGTAATAGTATCATTAGGAGCGGTTAAATAGCACAGGTTAATACTATCTAGTCCTCTAAATGCACGTCCATTTATTAGTGCTGCTTCGTATTGTGGCAAGTCGTATTCGGGTGCTTTAGTTTTGTTACAGCCTACAATAGCGGTTAATAATAAGGCAAATAATAATATATTTTTCATGGCTTAGTCTTTTATAAGTGTGCAGGTTATGGTTACTCCAGCTTCGGTTTTGCTCAATGCTTCGCAGTTGCTTTTGGCTGTTTTAGATTCTTTGCTTGATAAATGTTTGTACTCATAGTTTTGAGTTTCGGTAAACACTTTATCTTTTTTTATACACTGGCACGAGTAATCTTTGGAGCAACTGCTCAATGTAACTGCAAGCGCACCTAAGGTTAGTAATAATTTCATGTTAATAGGACTATTTGTTTTTATTGAATAACGCAAATATAACAAACGACTTTATACTTGAGGTACAAAGTCGTTAAATTATTAAAAAAAGATGAGGAATGGTTTAAAAGGTTGTTTTTACTACCCAGATTTGCAACGTTGTTATACAACTATTACTCTTTCACAAATTTGCCCGAATATACGTTTGTTCCATTAGTTATTTTGTAAACATACATTCCTGACGAAAATTGTTTAGTACTAATTTTATCTCCATTTGCATAATTACTTTTGCTATAAAGTACATTGCCTTTGTATAAATCATAAAAATCTATTTTGTAGTTGGCTGCAAAGGGTAAATCAAAATACAATTCATCAACAGTAGGGTTAGGATAGCACTTGTGTGTTACAAACCTTGAATTTTCTTTTATGCTCGTAAACTGTACGTTTCCGTGCTTATCTAACTTTAATAAAAAGCTTTCAGCAACATTTGCCACCTTAGGGTTTTTATAATTGTATCTAGTACCTGCTACCAAGCAACCACTATCTAACGTGACTACAATACTGTTGGGATTATACGACATGTCGCCCCCAACTATTTTTTGCCACACCACTTTACCCATGGTATCTAAGGTGGTAACTACTATACTCGACGGAGTTTTATTCATACCTGCTAAATCAAAATTTAAGTCCTGTTCTAAAGTGTCAGCTAGCATTGCCGCAATATAAGTTTTGGAGTATTTATAATCTACAGGAGTATTAAAGCTAATAGAAGATAGTGTTATATTAGTGTTCGGTTTTGATAAAAAATAAGGCGTTATGGTATTTGCAGTATCAATTATGCTACAGGAAACTGCTGCTTTGTATCTACACGTTACCGAATCATCTACTATGTCCACATTACCCATTATTAAATATTTAGAGGCTGTTAGTGGAATAACTTTACTATTATCCGAAGGTAAAGAAACTAATACTGATATGTTCTTGCATTTTTGGTCTTCAATAAAACGAATTTCATAATCATTTAACACATTAAATGCGGTATCCATAATCACTTTTTGCAACTGACCCAACGGTATAGTTATCATGAAGCCCGAAAC
>JBEBIC010000031.1:0-18605 GCA_040080595.1 Bacteroidia bacterium
ACCTTACAAGCGGTACGCTATACTCAACGTAATATTTAACTTTTTATTTGTAACGTTTTCGCTGTTTTCGTTTTCGTTATTAATTCCTTTTTTAGATATATTATTTAATAAAAACGTTGCCGATTATCAGCTAATATTGGCTAATGCACCCAAGGCATTTAGCTTTAGCGCAAGTAGCATTACTACACAGTTTAATTATTACATAGCCCAAACTATAGTGTTGCACGGTAAGTTTAAGGCGTTGTTGTTTGTATGTGGGTTTGTATTTGGCTTTACGGTACTCAAAAACATATTTAGATATTTGGCTATGTATATTGTTGCACCTTTACGTAATGGAATTATACACGACTTGCGCCAAGCTATGTATCACAAAATTGTAAACTTACCTTTGAGTTTTTATAGCGAAGAAAAAAAAGGAGATATTATGTCGCGCTGTACTAACGATGTGCAGGATATAGAATGGAGTGTAATGCAATCGTTAGAGGCACTAACGCGCGAACCTATTAATATTATTGGATTTTTGGTATGCCTGCTCTATATGAGTCCGCACTTAACATTGTTTGTATTTTTATTATTGCCCGTAATGGGGCTGTTAATAGGGCGTGTGGGTAAGCAACTAAAACGTGCAAGTATGCAAAGCAAAGATATGTTGGGTAGTTTGTTAAGCGTTATTGAAGAAACATTAGGAGGCTTGCGTATTATAAAATCATTCAACGCCAAACCCTTTATGCGCAAGCGTTTTGATGATATTAACGACGATTACAATAGCCTTATGATACGTGTGTATAGAAGGGTAGATTTAGCAGGCCCAATATCCGAAACGCTTGGAGTAACTGTATTAATAGGCGTTATGCTGTATGGTGGTAATTTGGTATTGAACGAAGGTACATTGCAAGCAAGCGTATTTATAGCTTATGTAGCTATATTTTCGCAATTAATTCCGCCCATCAAATCATTATCTACCGCAGTGTATAATGCGCAAAAAGGTATGGCAAGTGCCGAGCGTATTAACAAAATATTATTGGCAGATGATGTTATACACGAAGATAAATCGCCTATACTAAAAACAACATTTGAAAACGAAATTACATTCAACAACGTATCGTTTGCTTATACCAGAGGCGATGATGGCATGGTACTTAAAAATATTAACTTAACTATACCTCGTGGCAAAACCATAGCATTGGTAGGGCAATCGGGCTCGGGCAAAACTACACTTGCCGATTTAGTGCCTCGTTTTCACGATGTAAGTGCAGGCGAATTACTTATTGATGGCATCAACCTAAAACAAATAGAAACGCATAGCCTTAATAGTATGATTGGTATTGTAAGCCAAGAGGCAATATTGTTTAACGATACGGTTACTAATAATATTTCGTTTGGATTGCACAATGTTAGCGAAGACAAAATAATAGCTGCTGCCAAAGCCGCCAACGCACACGATTTTATACTAGCTATGCCACAAGGGTATGCTACAAATATTGGCGACCGTGGCACTAAGCTAAGCGGTGGACAACGCCAACGCCTAAGCATAGCACGTGCATTGTTAAAAAATCCACAACTATTAATACTGGACGAAGCTACATCGGCACTGGATACCGAAAGCGAACGCTTGGTGCAAGATGCCTTACATAACCTAATGCAAAATAGAACGAGTATAGTTATAGCGCATCGCCTAAGTACCATACAACACGCTGATGAAATAATAGTACTACACCAAGGCGAAATAGTAGAACGTGGCACGCACACCGCACTATTAGCGCAAGCAGGCACATACAAAAAACTATGCGATATGCAAAGTTTTGAAGATTAATAACACACAGTGCATTACACAACAATACATAACCAACATGTGCTTATAGCTCCGCTAGATTGGGGTATGGGGCATACCACACGTTGTGTACCTATTATTAAAACACTATTGGCACAACACTGCACCGTAACTATTGCCTGCAATGCTACCCAACAATTGTTTTACGAAAAAGAATTTGACACTACTAATAACCTTTCGTACCAAACCTTACAAGGCTACAGTGTGTTTTATTGGAATCGTTTTTTTACTTTAGCTATTGCGTTGCAAATACCTAAAATTGCGTTTAAAATAGTACAAGAAAAACGTTGGCTTGCGCAGTATTTACAACACAACACTTGCCACGTAGTTATAAGTGATAATCGTTACGGACTATACCATAGTAGTATTACGAGTATAATTATAACGCATCAATTGCAAATAATTACGCCGTATTTTACCCGTATAATAAATAATACAATAGCACGTGCAATAAATAAATTTAATACCTGTTGGATACCCGATAACGCCAATAAAAACCAGCAATTGAGCGGTGTACTAAGTACAAATAGTAAAGTAACTATACCTACCGAATACATAGGTGTACTTTCTCGTATGGTATTACCCAGCTTAACCAAAATCCCCAACAGTATATTAGTACTGCTTACAGGGCCCGTTAATGCTAAGAAACAGTTGTTTACATTAATTAAAAACAAGTACCGCAATAGTACACAAACGGTAACTATTGTTAATGTACCTAATGTAAGTGTTACACATAATTTAAAAACACACCGCAACATTATGGTATTACCTACCGTAAATACAGCACAACTACAACAATTAATAGCCACACACGCAACCATTATTACCTATAGCGGTTATACTTCTATTATGGATTTTTACGCATTGCAACAACCTATACAGCTTATTGCTACGCCCAATCAGCCCGAGCAAGAGTATTTACTACAACACGTATGCAAAGCATTTCCCAAATTGTTTACGCCATTTATCAATTAAACTTTTTGTATGTAAATACTTACTGTAAATTCGCAACAACTAAACAAACGAATACTGTGCAACTAATTACGAAACTATTTATTACGCTATTGCTTATTGTATGTACTACTGTTGCCTATGCGCAAGAGTACCAAAATACGGACTCTATAGCGCACGTAAAAGACAGTATAAACAACGCTAAAATTCAGTTTTTTATACGTCAAGCAGAACAATTGCAACGAGAAAACGACAGTTTAAAAAAACAACGCGATGCCAAAGAAATACGCAATGCACAACAAACCTTAAAAAAAGAAACTCCTAAAATAGACAGCAACGTATTTGAATACAAAGGAAATATGTACAAACGTAAATCGGGCTACATAACTTTAGGTGCAGGACCTGCATTTAACCTTAAACCTATTAGTTACAAAAACCCTATACTAGGCGCAGGACTCACGTTTAGGGTAAAAAATAGTTATATACGCTGCAATTACAGTAACATAAGAACAGATGCTACACAACTGTTCCGTAACCAATATTTTAATGTGAGCTTGGGTAATAGCAAGCAAAAATTAAAATCAGTATTTAGTTATTATTTTGGTTTGTCGTATTCGTTTTTATGGCAACCCACCAAAGATAAAACTACAGGATTAGTTATACCTAATGTTTACAATCAAATAGGTTCGTATGGCATATACAGTGAGTTTAGCTACTATTATAAGCCCTTGTACGACATAGGTATAGGCCCAACGGTATTCGTAAACCTCGATTTTATTAATCCCATAGCAGGAATACGTATAGACTTGTACTTTGCCAATTCATTTAAACGAAAGTTGTAGTTTTTTGTGGCGATGAAAATATTTTTGCTCTATGTTTTATTATTCGTTGTTTTTGGTTGTAAAGAAACTACTTCAACTAAAAATACAATTGAAAACAATTTGTATAAATCAGATACTACCTTAATTAATAATGATTGTGTATTTGATACTAGTACATACACTCCCACGATTGGTACTATAAAAAATTACAACCAATTTCAAAAAATAAAATGGAACAGTACTGCACAAACAGCTACTACTATTTTTGAAAATGGAGATACATTAGTGTTGCATATTGGCGGTTGTATTCACTACTCATATTCTGCAACACTTTACACGTCTATTAATTTCTCAAACCAAAATGAATTATTGGTAAAAACTAGCTGGATAGCAACAACTTTTTTTAAGCCTAATTTTAACACACGCTTTGAATATGCTATAAAAAATGGTCTTTTTAAGCAAGAAAATGAATATGCAGATACAAGTAGTGTAATACAGTATAGCATTATAGAAAAAGACACGTTGATATCAAATGAAATATTAAACAACATCATATTCACAAAGCAAAATAAGGGAACTAAAATTGAAGTAAGCGGATATATTAATTAAAATTCAAACAAATTCTTACTAATAGTAAATAATATACTATATTAGCATCAATTTATAATTTATATAAGTGATGAATATACTTTACACTACTCCAAAAACACGTCTTTACAAGGTTTTAAATGTATTGTTTGCAATTGTACTTACTATTGGGACAAACATAAATGCAAATGCACAAAACAATGTAGGTATAGGTACTACTACACCCAACGCTAAAGCGGTGTTGGAATTAAAAGCTACTGATAAAGGTTTTTTGGCTCCCCGTATGAATACCTCGCAAATGAACGCTATTGTGGTTACTGCCGCCGAAAGCGCCTTGCTTATATACAATACCGATAGTGCTTGTTATCATTTTTATAACGGTACGTCGTGGAAAAATTTATGCGTAGCATCAAGCGGAGGTACCGATACTGCTGCAATAAACAACGCTATTAAAAATTATTTATCAAGTCACGCTACTACTATAATTAATATTTTAAATGCCGATACAAGCATATTTAATGTAGCTACTATTAATCAAGCCACTATTAATTTACTTACGGTAGATACCAGTATTACCAACGTTGCTATAATTAATAATGCTAACATCAACAACTTAACGGCCGATACCAGTATATTAAACTACGCAAATATTAACAATGCCACAATAGATACCAGTATTACCAACGTTGCCATAATTAATAATGCTAACATTAACAACTTAACGGCCGATACCAGTATATTAAACTACGCAAATATTAACAATGCCACAATAGATACCAGTATTACCAACGTTGCTATAATTAATAATGCGAACATCAACAACTTAACGGCTGATACCAGTATATTAAACTACGCAAATATTAACAATGCCGCAATAGATAGTGTACAAGCTAATTATGTTAATGCTAACCAAGGAAATTTTAACACATTAAATGTAGGCGGACAAAATATAATGCAAACCATGACCGATAGTATAGCTGCGCAAGCATGGCTACTAAAGGGAAATAATGCTGCTGCCAATAATAAATTAGGAACACTAAACGCTCGCGATTTACATATTGTAGCCAATGGTGCCGAAAAAATAACCATAGCACAAGGTACAGGTAATGTGGGAATAAATCAGCCTTTGCCAAGCCAAGCACTAGATGTAGTGGGAAATATACAACTTAGTGGAGCGCTAATGCCTGCTAATAATGCAGGTAATGCTAACGAAGTATTAATAAGCCAAGGTGCGGGTACTGCGCCTTTGTGGGTTAATCAAAGTACATTAACAGGCGTTACTGGTCCTACAGGTCCACAAGGCCCAATAGGATTAACGGGTGCTACAGGTCCTGCAGGTAGTAACGGTGCAAATGGAGCGGTAGGAGCAACTGGCCCCGCAGGCCCTACGGGTGCAACAGGTCCACAAGGCCCAATAGGATTAACAGGTGCTACAGGCACTGCAGGTAGTAACGGTACAAACGGAGCGATTGGCGCTACTGGTCCAGCAGGCCCTACGGGTGCAACAGGTCCACAAGGCCCAATAGGATTAACAGGTGCTACAGGCACTGCAGGTAGTAACGGTACAAACGGAGCGATTGGCGCTACTGGTCCAGCAGGCCCTACGGGTGCAACTGGTCCACAAGGCCCAATAGGATTAACAGGTGCTACAGGCCCTGCAGGTAGTAACGGTACAAACGGAGCGGTAGGAGCTACTGGTCCCGCAGGCCCTACGGGTGCAACAGGCCCTACTGGTGCAACGGGCCCACAAGGTCCTGCTGGTAATATAGGTGGTCCTGTGTATATTTCTCCTGTTACTATTTATAATTCAACAGCTATAACATCAGGTACCTGTATTACTTATAATAGGTATGTTTCATCCACTTATGGGGGATCGTATATATGCGATTCACCAAGCGATTTAGGTTACGGTTGTTGTAATATTGCGGCAGGTTATGTTACCATAGCGATGCCTGGTGGTACTCCCGCAGGTACTAAATATGTAATAGTAGATGCCGAGTTTGCTATATCGGGGCCTGACGGAGGAGATGTAGATGCCAACGCTCGATTTAGAGCTAATGGAAGCTCTCCTGGGTATGTGTTAGTACGTGGGCGTAGTGCTGCTGGAGGCGATAACGTAGCGGGTGCAGGACAAGGTATGTACCCTATTGATACAGGAACTCTAACGTTTCAATACACAGTAGAGTCACCAGGTTTTAATGGTGGTTTGCTACTCAGAATTATAGGATACTGGTAAGTAATTACGCACTATTTTTTATTCGTAAACACTTGTATTTAAACGTAATTAGTTACTTGCGTATTATTTTTGGTGTAGCATAATCTACATGTGTAGTGCGTGCATGTGTAGGGTACATATCATATACTACACGTGCTCTATATACTGGGGCATTTTCCATTTTTTTTGTTTTTGGGATGTAAGTAGTTTGAAAACTGTCCCACACCACTTCTTTGTTGGGGGTTACTTCCAACATGCGCCCCGCTTGCCCCATACACACAAACAAATTTTTGTTGGGTAAGGCTTGTACATAGCCCATTACAGATGCTTTACCATTACATAAGGTATCAAAACCTAAATTAAATTTCCAATCCACACTGCCGTCTTTTTCGTTAATAATAACTACGCTCGACGCTAAGTTGTTTTTAAGAATTACTGAATCGTTGTTTAGTACCGCTATTTTATCGCCCTCAATAAGTGTGCAAGCGTGTTGATTACAAAAATTACCATGTGACTTACGTGGCTTTTTATCTAACATGGTTAAGCCCCACGAGTCCACTACTTTTTTGTTTTGTTTTTTTATTTTTATTATACGGCTATAATCTCTAAAGCCTACATACACGTACTTACCGTCTTTACTTTGATTAAAGGAGTTCATGTGTGCATTGGGTAAATGTTCGCCTAATATAGTTTTATTACAAAATAATTCTGCTTTTTTAAAATAAGAGTTGGCACACCACGTCCATACTACTTTACCTTGTGGGTTGTATTCTATAACCGTACCGTAGCGTACTTTAGCATAATAGTTCTTCCCTTTTAAATGCACGTTTTTTTCAGTGTGCCATTCGCAGGTATCTATTGTTTTGTTGCCTATTTTACGTTCAATGTATTTGCACGATAGTATCATATAATTTCCGTTAGGTAGTTTTTGTAAATCGTGATGATAATACTCCATTTTTTCGCCAGAAACCAATCCATTATTAAGTGCTTTCCATAGTATTTTCCCATCAAGGGTACTTTCGTAAGCGTTGCTATCGGTCATAAAAGTAACCGTGCCTTGTGGTGTAAAATTAACATCGCGAATTCTAAAATTTGATTTTTTTACAAACTTATCAGTTCGCAAATACCACACAGGCTTACCGTTGCGAGTTACTAAATTTTGGCTATAATCATTAAGTATAAAACTATTTTGCGCTACGTTTGATGTGTTTTTATGTACAACTAATTTGTGTTTTGTACTATCTATAAATGGCGATTTTAGTGTGCTAAAATAAAATTTGTCCGATACATATTTTAGTTTCTTGTTTACAAATGCCATGTATTGCCACGTGTAATTTTTGCCCCAGTTGAGGTTTTCTATAATTAACTCTGTAGTATCAATGTTGTAGTTTTTGCAAGCGTCATAGTTTGGCGTAGTGGTAATAGAGTCTTCCCAAATACAAAGTAAGTAGGCTTGTGCGCTATCTATTTTATTAAAACTAAACAATACGTTTACATAATTGAGTTGTTGATTATTGGCAGGAATTACATTTTTGTTTTTATCGTTATTGGCAATACAATTAAATGTACATACATATAAAAACAAGCTAAGGCATAGTATTTTAGGCATATTGAGCGGTAGGTAATAATTAAAAAATAATAGGTAAGTTATGTTCCTTATGATAATTAATAATGGGTTGAAATGGGCCAAACTTATGTTGTGTGGCAGTAAAATTATCTTGGTAAGGGGCTTGGTCGTAATCAATAGGTTTTGTTATACTGTTTGGATAGTTTCTTAAACCTTTTGTAATAGGGCGTTGGTGGCTATTATCATTAATAAAAGCCGCTACATCTATTGCTTCTTCGTCAGACAGTTTTGGTTTATTCCACGTAGTGCCATAAGGCATATTTGCTTTTATAAAACGAGCTGCCTTTAGCACACGGTGCATACTAGAGCCTGGTTGATAGGCATACTTACCCCACAAGGGCGGATATTCGTAGCTTACGTTGTTAAATTTCATTTTGCCTTCGCCATCTATTCCGTGGCATGAGGCACATTCTTTTTTGTAAATAGTTGCGCCGTTTTCAACACTGGCTGGTCTATCTATAAAAGCTATGTCTATACCATCATCGCCCAGCACACGTGTATTGGTAGGTACGTTTTGCCCCAACCATTTTATGTAACATATCATAGCCAACAGTTCGTTGCTATTAAGCGGTAGTGCTTTACCGTTGTGCGGACGTTCTATACAATTATTTACTCTGTCAGCAAGTGTAAGTATTTTATCTTCTCGCCCACGATACTGTGGATAGCGAGCGTGTGAGCTAAAATAATTTAAACCATAGGGTTGTGTTCCTGCTTTTAAATGACAATTGGTACAGTTCATTTTATTACCCAAATAGTTTCCTTTAGTACCTTCGGGACCTATGTAGTAAGCGGTGTTTAGTATTAAATCTCGTCCGTGTTTTACTTGTGTTCCATAGGCATCATTAGGTATAGTGTTGGTATCGGGCGCTTGCCAAGGTGCTACTGTGGTAGTATCGGCAATTGCTGCTAAGGGCTTATTAATACTAGGCTTGCAGGCTGTTATGCTCAATAATAGTACGTACACACACGAACAATATAATTTTATTAATTTCATAGTAATGTTGCTAAAAACAAGAGTGCTAATTTAATTAATAGTACTAATAAACGCTTCAATAGCGGTATATATTTTATTTAACTCTTCGGTAGTAATGCAGTAAGGAGGTAGCACGTAAATAACATTTCCCAACGGACGAATAAGAATACCTTGCGCTAAGAAAAACGGACCTACACGTGTGCCTATACTATTTAGGTAATTGGTTTCTTCGTTGTTACGCAACTCAATAGCCATAATAGTTCCAAGGCATCGAGCATTTTTTATTTTAGGATTGTGGTTTATTTTATTTATAAACGTTTGGTGTGCAAGTGTAATAAGTTGTATTTGTTGCCATGTAGTGTCTTGTGCTAATAAATCAAAACTGGCGCAGGCCGCAGCGCAAGCAATAGGATTGGCGGTATAGCTATGCCCATGAAAAAACGTTTTGCGTTTATCGTTACTTATGTAGGCTTCAAATATATTCTCAGTACATACTGTTGCACCCAATGCCATAGTACCGCCTGTAATGCCTTTGCTTAGGCATACTATGTCGGGCTGGGTGTTTACTTGGTTGCTTGCAAAGTAAGTACCTGTGCGCCCAAAGCCTGTCATCACTTCATCGGCTATTATTAATATTTCGTATTGCTGTGCAAGTTTCCATAGTTTATCTAATGCTGTAGCACTATACATAAGCATTCCGCTGGCCCCTTGTACCAATGGTTCTACTATGAGTGCAGCTATTTCGTGGTGATATTGGTCAAACAAAAATTCTATTTCTTGCCAATACTGTTCGTCATCGTGTGGAGCATTTATACGTATTACTTCAAACAATAATGTTTCAAATGCTTGTGTAAATACATTGCGAGCGCTCACACTCATACTACCAAAGGTATCGCCATGATAGGCATTGTGCAAGGCTACAATTTTGTTTTTGGGCACTCCCTTATTGTGCCAATATTGCAATGCCATTTTTATAGCTACTTCGTTGGCGGTAGAGCCGTTGTCACTATAAAAAACACGTTGTAAATTGTTGGGTAATTGTGCTAACAAATGTTGCGAAAGCTCTACTGCTTTGGGGTGTGTAAAGCCATCAAATATAACATGCTCTAGCGTAGTAAGTTGCTCATATACTTTTTGTGCTATGTACGTATTTGCGTGTCCGTGTAGGTTTACCCACCACGAACTTATGGCATCTATGTATTTATTTCCCTCACTATCTATTATATATACACCTTCGCCTTTTACTGCTAATAATGGTATTGCAGCGTTTTTGTATTGGCTAAATGGGTGCCATATATGTTGTTGATCAAGCGCAATATAATTCATTAGTTGGTTGTGTTATAATAAGTTAGCAAGTGCTTGTTGCAATGTAGGATAGCTATACACAAATCCGTTTTGTGCTAGCTTAGTGTTACTTATTTTATTACCATTAAGCACTACTGCAGCCATTTCGCCTACTATAATTTTGAGCATAAATGCAGGTATATTTATGGGCAAAAACGGACGGTGCAATTGTTTGGCTACCGCTTTAGTAAACTCGGCATTGGTGCATTGCGCTTCGGTTGGAGCTACTGCGTTATACACCCCTGTATAATTGGTGTTAGTGCAAGCTGCTATAAACTGTGCGCAAAGGTCGTCAATGTGTATCCATGGTATGTACTGCTTGCCTGTGCCTAATGCGCTACCCACAAATAGTTTTACGGGCATTGCCATTTGTGGTAAAGCTCCGCCTTTATTAGTAAGTACTATGCCTATACGTAATGCTACGGTGCGTATGTGGGTTAGTTTAAAAATTTCGTTTTCCCAAGTGGCGCAACATGTACCCAAAAAATCAGTATAGGGGGGTGTGTTTTCGGTAAGCGTTTCGGTATGTGTAGTAGCACCATAATAGCCTACCGCACTTGCCGATACGAATGCTGTAACGCTGTGTGGCTGTGTGTTTAATGTATTTACTAATAATTGGGTGCTTGCTATTCGGCTTTGTATAATTGCTTGTTTACGCAGGGTTGTCCAACGTTTGTCGGCAATACCTTCGCCAGCAAGATTTATTACATAGTCTATGTTTTGTAATGCTGTAGGGTCAATAGTTTGGGCATTCACATTCCACGTTACACATTTTACATTAAACGCATTGGGTTTGTTGGCGGTGCGTGTAAGCCACGTTACGGTATGTCCTTGTGCTTGCAATAGTTGTGTAAGACGTGTGCCCACTAAGCCCGAACCGCCTGCTATAAGTATGTTTTTCATGGTGTGTGTGTAGTTGTTATATGGCACAAAGTTAGCGTATTTGTTGGTATGCGGAGGGGTAAATAAGGAACAAGAGCGCTCGCTCCCTTGTTTAAAAACAAACCAATAAAAAAACGTATTCTTGTATGCGTATCCATACTATATTCGCAACACAATTTATTTTAATAAAAACACTCGTTAAAAAATGATATACATAATTTATTTAATTTGCATAGTACTCGCCTATTCCTTTGGTAGCGTGCCAAGTAGCGTATGGGTAGGTAAATTGTTTTACAATATGGACGTAAGAGAATTTGGTAGTAAAAACGCAGGCGCAACTAACACATTTAGAGTACTGGGCAAAAAAGCAGGCATACCTGTATTACTGTTTGATATACTTAAAGGTTGGTTAGCAGTAAAGCTAGCCTACTTAGCATTTAGCAACGGTAGCCCGAGTGATGAAACTTACACTAACCTAAAATTACTCTTAGGTTTTGTTGCCGTAATAGGGCATATATTCCCTGTGTATGTGGGCTTTAGAGGCGGTAAGGGAGTAGCAACGCTTATGGGTGTAGTGTTGGCTATAAACCCTTATGCAGCATTGTTTTCAATGGCATTGTTTGTAGTAGTTTGGTTAAGTACCAATTATATTTCGTTGGCATCTATGTGTGGTGCAATACTGTACCCTGTTACTATTATTATTTATTACAAATTTCAAATACCCTCATTAGTATTCTTTTCTATAGCGGTAGCGGTACTAGTACTTATTACACATCAAAAAAACATAGAACGCTTACTTAATGGCACTGAAGGCAAAATGCGTTTAATAAAAAAGCGTGAACAAAACAAAGAGGTTACAGAGTTTGATGTACCCGATAAATTGTAATTAAATTTATTCGCTTACCACTATTTTTTGCACTTGTACTATTTTACCTTGCTCTCGCAAGGTGCAGTAATACATACCTGCAGACATATTATTTTTGTACAAAGTTATAGTGTTATCGCCCTCTTGTAATATGTAAGTATGTACTACTATTCCTAAGGTGTTGGTGAGTTGTAATGTAGCAACTGCACTACTTGTATATACTTGCACTTGTGCAGTATATGCAAACGGATTGGGACTTACGCTAATTACACTACCGCTTTGCGGTTGTATGTTACTTACCTCCCTTACGCCCACCGTACTTACACACCCTGCGCTATCTGCGCAACCTAAGCTATCCATTTTGTGTAACCATATATAATAGTGGCTGGTATTTACAAAATTTTGCTTACCGTAGCTACCTAGTGCTATTGCGCCATTATCTGGTGTGGCATATATTTTATAAAACCCTCGCCCTGAGTGCGCTGCACTGTCTGCCGATGAGGTAGGATAACGCTTTAGCCACACAGTATCTTGTCCATCTTGGCTTAGGCGTATAATAAACTGCTCAGCTATGCGTTGTTGTGCGCCGTTAGTATCATAATAGGTAGTGTCCTCCGTACCTGCTATTAACAAGTCCCCATTAAGTGCTAATGTAGCATCAGTAAAATTAATATCGTTGTAGGTGCTGGTGTATGTTTTTTTCCACAATACAGTGCCTGAGGTATCTATTTTTAGTAGTAAGCCTCTGCCTTTATTAGCTATTAGTGTGCCTCCTACTATCAAAAAATTACCGTCGTTGGTTGGCAACAAATTAGTAGCATTTTCGCTATTAGATGATGGATAAATGTGTTTCCAAAGCATATCGCCTAAGCTATCTAACTTATACACTACTATACTGCCTATAGGCGAGCCTTGCACTTGGTCGTAACTTAATACTAAGTAGCAACTATCTGCGGTGGGGAGTATTTTTAGTGCCGCACTATAATGCAGTGGTATATTATATATTTTGCGCCATAGTTCGTTACCCAAGCTATCCGTACGTATAATAATATCTTTTCGCAAACTACCTGGGGCTAAGCCCACTTGTGCCATACCTACAAGAGTAAAGCCACCATCAGCATTCTCTACAAAATCATAAAATATGGAGTAAATGGTGCTCTTGTATATTTTTACAAATACAGTATCGCCATTGGGTTTTACTTTTACAATTACGGCGTCTTTGTTTTGTACATGATTATATTTGCTGTAATAACCTACATTACCTATAATTAAGTAATTATTATTCGTTTTTTTTATATTACGAGACTCTACATTTAACATTAATGTATCAAAATATTTTTTTGTACTTAATAAATTCCCTGAATTATTTATATTTTGTATTAAGTAAAAAGCGGAATCTTTAGTGCCATAAATAGATGGTGTTATATATTCATCACTATTAAGTAATGCTAAGCAATTTGAAGCTTGAACTTGAAAAAATGAATCGTTCGGATTTAGCAAATAATCTTTACTAAAGCGTGCTGGTATTTGTGCATAAAGAGTTATTGACACTACTAAAAGTAGCATTGTTATAATAGTTTTCATAGCTAAATAAATTATTGATTTATAATTATTTTTTGTGTTGCTATTACTTTGTTTTCTTGCACAAGTACTAATACATACATGCCTTGGGCAAGATTGTTTTTATTAATTACTATTGTGTTTTCTCCTTCCTGCACACTGTGTTTTTGTACAACCTCGCCCAATACTGTACGTAGCTGTAGTGTAGCGGTTGAAACAGTTAAATTTATATTTACAGTAGCGGTTTCATTAAACGGATTGGGGTTTATTTTTAACTCATTAATTGTGGTTGGTAATTGTTTTACCACTGTTATTTTATATTCAGCGTTTACATCTACATTAGGGCTACGATTAATTACGGTAGCATTTATACTACTTAGCATAGCTTGTGCGTTATTACTAACTTCGGTTCCGCTATTAGTTAAGGTCGTTAGGGTAGCTAACTGCATGGGCGAAAGGACTTTGCTTTGTGCTAACTGTAGTACTATAGTATAATAATCGTAAAACGCTTTATTATCAGCAGTGCTTATATCCAAATTATTTAGCAATGTAGTAGCTACTGTTGTATTATTAGCGGCTATGTATTCAGCTATTAACAGTTTGTTAGCGTCCTCAGTATTGAGGTCAGTCAGTACATCTATTATTCCTGTAGTTTCGCCCAAGGCAGTGTACATACGCAATGCTTCGTTAGCTAATTGTAATTTAGTAATATGTTCGGCTTCCGCATTCATTTTTATACGTTGTGCACCCGCACAAGCACTGGTAGTGCAAGGTGGGGCTTCGTAGCAAGATTGGTCGTTAGATACATTACAAACAGGATTAGGAATAGTTATATTTCCAACGTAGCAATTTGGTTGTAAAGGATTTAATGGTAATGGAAACGGTGTAAAATTTCCTGTTCCAAAATAAGTAAACGAATTGTTTAAATACGAATGTATGTGGTCGTCTCCATAGTTACAAGCATCGTTAAACATATTATTAGCCCTTACTTGATTAGTTAAACAGCCTGTACCTTGATTTACAAAAGTAGAAGTAGCTTGTCCCGCACCAGGGTTGATGCTCCATGCTCTGCGATGGTTAGTATAGGTATTGCATTTTATTTGTAAAGCGGGATTGTTGTCTTCCATTTGGTTGGCAATGGTAATGTTGTTAAAATCGTTAAAACCTATAGTACCACCAAACGAGTTAGAGCCTTTTATTATAACGCCATAATTAGGGTTATTGGTAACAAAAGGGCTAATACCCACAAAGGTATTGTGCGCTATATTAAACCCTTTAGACCCTGTAAGATATATACCCCATGGTTTTACTCCTGCAGGGTTACCCGTAAAATTGGGTATATTAAATGTATTTTGGTCTATAGTGCCAAAGTTAAGCGTGCCTTGTATGCCTTGTTGCACGTTTGTAAATATGGCACCTTTTATACTTATGTAATTAGTAACTGTGGCAAGTGTAGCGGTAGCATCTATACCTTTGGTAAGATTAGTAAATTTATTTTCGGTAAGAGCAAAGAGAGGTTTGGGTAATACAAAGGTTGCGTTTTGCGCATATATACCTGTGCCTCGCAAATCTATATCTACTATAGGTAATCCTGAACCCACAGAGGGTAAAAAATAATAAAATCTAGTGTTTTTAATTATAATTCCTTTTACACCTGTTAGTACTATACCATATTGAGATGGATAGCGGCGCCCACCTCCATCAATATATATAGGGTCTTTTAAAACTGCATCGCTCGAAAATTCAACATGTTCAAAATAACTTTTATTATCTGCATTAGAGGGCGACGCATAAGGTAAAAACTCTACTCCTTTGTAATTGTTTTTAAAATAAACACCTCCTGAACCAGCTTGTAATACGCCACCATTATAAGTATTGCCCGCATTGCTTTTATACAAGCGTACACCCACATGAGCATTTTCTATAAAAGAATTATTACTTATAGCCATGTAGCCTTGTGTGGTAGTATTTTGTGCTTGTGTGGGATTTCCCCAAACCTCTATACCACTCCACATTAAATCGCAACCCGATGTTATGCGTGAATAATGAGTTACATTTAATTTAGCTCCAGGTTTTACTATTATTTTAGCATTGTTAGGCATCAGCACGTTACTATGATTTAATTCTACCACAGCAGGCGCTTCTACCACTATGTCGTTATACATTTTCATACCAAAGTCCCATGTTTCGCTAGCAGTAATAACTTTAGGAGTGGTGTTGTAAGCACAGTCTTTTACGTAGCGTTGTGTAGTTTTAAGCGCTAAAGCACGGTGCATTTTGCCCATTTGTTTGGGCGAAAAGTAAGCGTTGTTATACGTTCCTCCCATTATATTGTTAGTGCATGTATTACCTGCTAGTAAGGGGTTACAAGATATACCTCCTGCGTGCAAACAAGTAGTATAGTTAAACACATCGCTCAAATAATCGGAGTCGGTAGTAGTGCAATTTTCTTCGCAATCTACACACTGTGGCGATGTTTGATAAGTACTTTTTAAATCTAAGCAATAACCTAACTCGCGCGCCCAGTGGTGGGCTAAGTCGTAGTTTTTTACCGTACCACCATTATTCCAAGTACCAAAACTTACTATGCTTAGGTCGGCACCCGCACCCAAAGTAGGTAATGTTGCTATGCTTGTGGGATCAGTCGCAGAGGGTATATAATTAGTTAAGCATATATTTAGTGCGTTAAAACGGCTAGGGTCTATTGAGTAAATGTAATCTAGTAAATCTTGGCTTACATTACTGTTAGGTGTATTAGGGTCTTGTGCATTAAGTGTGCTATTAACATAGTAATACACATTAGCCAACTCATACCGTATTTTGGTATCCGCAATAAATGGTATGCCTGCTATAAGGTCGCTGGGCTGGGCATTAGCACCATATATAGCATTAATATCGGCTATTAGTTGAGCAAATTTGGTATTAGTAGTAGCGTTATTAGGCCAATTGTTGCCACCTGCATTATCCAAAAACACATTTATATTTAGTTTAATAGTTTTTTGGGGCGTACTCGCATCGGGTATATGGTACTCATAGCGTCCGTACTTAGTAAGATATGCGTTGGAACTATACGCTAATGGTGCAGGTGCGGGCGTTGGGCTAACATATAGGGGAGCCGCTAATACTCTATCGTTAGCATAGCTTTGTGCCCTACTTTTGTTGGTAGTAAATACATACATAGCTACAAGTAATATTAGTAAGTAGCTTTTACTGTTGTGTTGTGTTGTGTTGTGTTTCATTGCGTGGTTGTTTTAATTAGCTTATGTAAATGTAAACTAATTAGTTGAGCATTTAATAGTTTAAATGCGTTAATTTGTACTACTATAATTAAAACTAACAACACCTATGGGACTATACAATCACTACCAATTAAAAATAAAATTAAAAGACAGTAACCCTGTAATATGGCGTAGAATGCAGGTAAGTGGCATACTATCGCTTACCGACTTGCACGTGGCTATACAAGTAGCATTTGGCTGGGAAGACGAAGAGGTGTTTGAGTTTGCAGTAAACAAAACTATATACACGCCCGACGAAGAATATGTAGAAGAAAATAAAAATAATCCTGCCCAAACAGTACTATTTACTGATGCCGTAGCGGTAGAAGATATCATAATAAAAGAGCGTCAAAGTTTTATATACGTATATGATTTTGATTGCGACTGGGAACACGAAGTGTTTGTAGAAAAAATAATAGAAAACGATACCGAGTACGAAATACCCTATTGCCTAAGCGGAGAGGGTGCTTGCCCTGTAGAAAAAATAGGTGGTATGAGCGACTATTATAACTTACTAAGTAGTTTTAGAAATCCACAAGACGAAAAACACGAAGATGCAATAGATTTATTAGGCGATGATTTTGATCCTAACAAATTTAACCTCAAAGAAACCAATGCGTATATGGTAAGTGTGTTTGATGAGAATGATGAAGACGAAAATTAATTGTGTTGATACGCTTAAACCCCTTGAGAATAGAGCATGCTAGCGTATAAACAAGAACATATAAAAGCCATTGTACTTGATTTTGGTGCAGTACTCATCAACATCAATTATCAACTTACTATTGATGCGTTTAAACAATTGGGCATTACTAATTTTGATGAGCTGTACTCCAAAGCACAACAAACTAACCTGTTTAACGATTTGGAAACAGGCGTAATTTCCGACCTTGATTTTTACAACGGCATACGTACCTTATCCAAAACAGAGTTAAGCAACGTACAAATACAATACGCTTGGAATGCAATGTTGCTAGACCTCCCCAAGCATCGTATTGATTTTGTATATGCGTTAAAGCAACGTTACTCTGTGTGTTTATTAAGCAACACCAATTGCATACACGAGCAAGCATTTATGCAACACATACGCACAACTATTGGACAAGATTATTTTTACGATGCGTTTAACAAAATATTTTATTCGCACGAATTAGGGTTGCGCAAACCTAATAGCAACGTGTTTGAATACGTGCAAAAACACATTAATGCAACTGCTAACCAAATTTTATTTGTTGATGATAGCCCACAACATATACAAGGCGCACTACACTATGGCTGGAACGCCCACCATTTGCTAGATACCGAGGAGATTACACAAGTATTGAATAGTTTAATATAAACTGTAACATATTAAAACAGACTGTTCTTTGTGTCTATTACATTCAATATAATACGTTTTTTAATTACTATTTTATTAGTGTAACCGTACCTACTAATCCCTTGTGTTTGGTGTTAAATACATCAGTGTATTCTAGTTTCCAGTTATATACTTCTTGTTGGCATAGTTTGCCTTGGCGTATGTCCGTACCGTCCCAACCCTTGCTGCTTATGTCTTGTACACGAGCTATTACTTCGCCGTAGCGGTCAAATATTATTAAACTTAATTCCTTTATGTTTATGCCTCGCACCATAAAATAATCGTTTAATCCGTCGCCATCTGGTGTAAATAC
>JBEBIC010000226.1:0-4452 GCA_040080595.1 Bacteroidia bacterium
TCTATGTACTGCCTCAATGAATGTAAATAGTTTTCTTTTTGTTTCTCATAACTATACTTTTTAATATAGTTTAAACTGTTAAATCTTAAGTCGTAAATTGAATACTCAGCATCTGCAACTAATCTTTTATGTTGATGACCAAAGTATGTACCTCCACAATTTAATTTCCAATATATTCCATTAATAGCTTGATATAATTTAATTAGTGTGGCGCGTTCTGTTTTGTATTTTTCAATTCCATTCTGTTGTTTTATGTAATAAGCATATAACAAATAAAAATCGTCTTGTCCTGCTTCACTTCCAAAACTAAAAGTTTCCTTCTCCCCTTTTTCATCTATGTATTCTTTCCAAATCCCCAAACGATATGCTTCCGCTGGTTTTATAAAATAATCATTTTTAAAAACAGGAAAAAGAATTTCTATTTTATTTAATTCATTTTTTGAATAAGATAAGCGTACACCATCATCATAAATAACCACTTTTTGTTTTTCAAGTATAGAGTCGTTTTTAATTAGTGGTAATTCGTGTTCTGTTGTTTTTTTAATTATAGTTTCTTTTTTTGAGTTAGTACAATTACTCACTAAAAATAGAATGCTTATTGAGAGCAATAAAACGAATGTGTTTTTCATGTTTTTTTTAAATTGTTACTTCGTTCATATCTATGTATTACCCGCTGTTTATATAATAGCCCACGGTTTAAACCGTGAGCTATGTGATAATATAATCTACATAAAATTAATGCGCTTCCAGCCAATTTAGTCCTGTGCCTGTTTCTACATCAAGCGGTACGCTTAGGGTTACGGCGTTGCTCATGCAGTTTTTTACTAATGCTTTTACTTGTTCTAGTTCGGGAGTGTAGCAATCAAACACCAACTCATCGTGCACTTGCAATACCAACTTAGTACGCAAGTTTAAGGCAAGCAATTGCTCTTGTATTTTTATCATTGCCAGTTTTATAATATCGGCACTTGAGCCTTGTATGGGGGCGTTTATGGCATTGCGCTCGGCATAGCCACGTACTACGGCGTTACTAGCGTTTATGTCTTTTAAATACCTACGTCGCCCCAATATAGTTTCCACGTAACCATTGGCACGAGCGCCTTCTATGGTGTTGGTCATATAATCTTGTATGGCGGGATATTTACTAAAATAACTTTCTATTATTTCTTTGGCTTCGGTACGCGGTATGTTTATACGTTCGCTTAGTCCAAATGCACTTATACCGTATATAATACCAAAGTTTACGGTTTTGGCTTTGCTACGCATTTCTTTTGTAACTTCCTCAATAGTTACTCCCCACACCTTTGCAGCTGTAGCGGTATGTATATCTACACCCGATGCAAATGCTTCAATCATATTTTGTTCCTTAGCAAGTGCAGCTATTATGCGTAATTCTATTTGCGAATAATCGGCAGAGAGTATAACGTTTTGGGGGCTACTGGCAGTAAATGCCTTGCGAATTTCTTGCCCACGAGGTGTACGCACAGGTATGTTTTGCAAGTTAGGATTATTGCTACTTAGCCTACCTGTAGCAGCTACCGCTTGGTTAAACGAGGTGTGTATTTTATTGGTAGATGCGTTTACCATTAGTGGCAAGGCATCTACATAAGTGTTTTGTAGTTTTACTAACTCTCTATAATCCAGTATTTTGGCTATAATAGGGTGCTTGTGCTCTAGTTTAGATAGTATTTCTTCGCCTGTGGCATATTGCCCCGTTTTAGTTTTTTTGGCTTTTGGGTCTATCTTTAATTTGTCAAATAATATTTCGCCCAATTGTTTTGGCGATGCTATGTTAAACGTTGATGTTTCGGCAAGGGTATATATGTCTTGTGCTATTATTTTTATTTCGTCGGTTAGTGTTGCACTCATCGTGTGTAATGCAGTACTATCCAACGTTATACCATTCATCTCTACCTGCGCAAGTACGGGTACTAAAGGCATTTCCACTGTTGTAAATAATTCCATAGCATTACTTTCCAACAATATTGGGTAAAAAATATGTTTTAATTGTAAGGTAATGTCTGCATCTTCCGCAGCGTATTCGGTTATAGCATCAAGCTCCACAGTACGCATATTGCCTTGTTCAGCACCTTTTTTACCTATTAGTGTTTCTATTTTAATGGGCGAATAGTTTAAATACGTTTCGGCTAATATGTCCATACCGTGGCGCATATCGGGCTGTAGTAGGTAATGCGCTATCATAGTGTCAAACATAGGCGTAGCAATACTTACGCCGTATTTGCTCAATACTTGGTAATCGTATTTTATGTTTTGTCCTATTTTTAGTTTAGTGCTATCTTCCAATATTGGTTTTAATTGCGCTACTAAAGTTGTTGCTTCCTGTTTATTCTCACTCACAGGAATGTAATAGGCTTCGTGTTTTTTTATAGCAATAGATATACCCACCAACTCAGCGTCTATGGCGTTAATGCTGGTGGTTTCGGTATCAATACTAAATTCGGTACAGGTATTTAATTCAGTAATTAAACTCGCTAATAACGCTGGTGTGTTTACTAAAATATAATTATGCTCCGTAGTTGCTGCGGTTTCATAACTTGGCGCAACGCTAAATAAATCGGGCTCTTCTTCCGTTGCTGCTTTTGCTACTGTTGGGTTAAATAAATCTACTTCAGTAGCTACAAACTCTGCTTTAGCAGGCGTTATAACGGCATCGTCTCCTAATACTCGTTTTAACAAATTACGAAATTCTAGTTCTTCAAACAGTTCTTGTACGGCTTCTTTATTAGGTGGTGTGTACGTAAAACTCTCTTCGTGAAACTCGCACGGCACATTTACGTTAATGGTAGCAAGTCGTTTGCTTAGGAATGCTTGCTCTTTATTATCCACTACTTTCTCTTTCATCTTGCCTGTAAGTTTGTCGGTATTCTCATACAAACCTTCCATTGAGCCAAATTCTTTAATAAACTTAATAGCTGTTTTTTCGCCCACGCCAGGTATTCCAGGTATATTATCGGCAGCATCGCCCATAAGCCCCAGTATATCTATTACTTGCATACAATTATCAATTTCAAAACGTTTGCAGATTTCGGCTATGCCCATTTTTTCGGCGCCGTTGCCCATACGTGCGGGCTTATACATTTTTATACGTTCGGTTACTAACTGCCCAAAATCTTTATCTGGCGTCATCATAAATATTTCGTCAAAGCCCAATGCTTCCGCCTGTTGCGCTAGTGTACCTATTATGTCATCGGCCTCGTAACCATCTATGCCTATAAACGGAATATTCATAGCCTCAACAATGCGTTTAACGTAGGGTAGGGCAGTTGCCAAATCATCAGGCATGGCTTCGCGGTGGGCTTTGTAGGCTTCAAACTCTATGTGTCGCTCGGTAGGTGCAGCGGTATCAGTAATTACGGCTATATGTGTAGGTTTTTCGTTTTTAAGTACATCGAGCAAAGTATTAGTAAAACCAAACATTGCAGAGGTATTAAGCCCTTTGCTATTTACTCTATGATTGTTGGCAAATGCAAAGTAAGCACGATACACCAGTGCCATATTATCAAGTAAAAAAAGTTTTTTCATAGGGTAATTTTAAGTTAAATGGATTTATTAATTCTATACCGCTTTAAGCGATAAGTCTAAACTTTTTATGCTGTGTGTAAGCGCACCTACCGATATATAATCTACCCCAGTGGCAGCGTAAGCTGCTATGGTTTCTTCAGTAATACCACCGCTAGCTTCGGTTTCGTAGCGCTTGTTTATAAGTGCTAATGCTTCGGTTATTTGTGCAGGCGTAAAATTATCTAACATTATGCGTTGCACATTACCTACCGCAAGTACTTGTTGCACTTCGTTTAGGTTGCGGGTTTCTATTTCAATAGCTAATTCCAAATTATTACTCGCTATATACGCATTGGCTTTGGTTATAGCATTGGCAATACCTCCAGCATAATCCACGTGATTATCTTTAAGCATAATCATATCATATAATCCAAAACGGTGATTGTGTCCGCCACCTATTAGTACAGCTTGCTTTTCCAGCAAACGCATATTGGGCGTGGTTTTGCGAGTATCTAATAGTTTGCAATTAGTGCCTTTTACCAGTTGTACAAAATGCTGCGTACGTGTAGCTATACCGCTCATACGTTGCATAATGTTAAGTACTAAACGCTCCGCTTTTAATATACTTTGTGCGCTACCACTTACATACAGGGCTATGTCGCCATATTTTACTGTATCTCCATCGTGCATAATTACTTCTATCTGTAGTTGGTCATCTACTTGTTTAAATACTTCTAACGCTACATTTACCCCTGCTAATACGCCATGGTCTTTTACTAAAAGTTTGGCTTTGTTTACAGTGTTATTTGGTACGCAGGATAATGAGGAGTGGTCGCCAGTGCCTACATCTTCACGTAGTGCTTCGGCTATAAATTGGGTAGTTGTCATTTTTTTTGTTGTTTTTTTGTTGTATTATGTATTATGTAAGGC
>JBEBIC010000227.1:0-4436 GCA_040080595.1 Bacteroidia bacterium
TATTTGGAGAGGTAATTACAAGGATATAAATAACAGTAATGGACAGTACTTTGTTTTTTTTCATGTAATTTACTATTTAACTAGATGTTTAGAATGCGATATTTTAATTGATAAACTTACTTTTTCAAAAAATAATAATTTGATTGGGAACGGGTTTAATTACAACGATTATATTTCAATGGGACTACCATCATTGGTATTAAATAAAGAATATAATAAAGAATTAGAATCTTATTCTTACGAGGGGTTAGAACACAATCATTTATCTTTTGAAATTAAAGAGGATAGAAGTGATGATAGATATATGTTTCAAGCGGTAAATGTTGAACATATATATAATATTACTACTGGAGATTCAAGAAAAAAGAACTTTAAAAGAGAAGATTTTTACAACTTATTAATTCTAAATATTAATAAGTTTAAAAATTTAAATCTAGCTTAATTTATAACCACCCAATCAAGCCTTACAAAATACATAATACAACAAAAAGCAACTGCCATGAAAACCTCATCAAACATCAAAAGAAGCCTGTTTTTAATAACAATGTTTATAGTGCCTGCACTACTTTCGTTTTTGTTTTACTACTTTGTTATACGCACACCTATAGTAAACAGAGATGCAAGTATTTTTAAATCGTTGCCTTACTATGGCCCCAAAACACTTGATACTAAAGGCGACACTGTATATTACAGTATTGCTCCATTTCAACTCATTACACAAAGCAACGATTTGTTTGATAGCCGAGAAATGCAGGGAAATATTTATTTAGTAAACTTTTTTTACACACAATGCAAAGCCGATTGTATTCGTAAAGCATCGGAAATGCTACGCATACAAGAAAAATTACATTACCTAAAAACCGTAAAACAACTTAGCATAAGCATACGCCCCGAAGACGATGTAGCTGCACTATTAGATTTTAGCCAACGTGCACACAACGATAAAACACAATGGATATTTGCAAAAACAGAACAGAACACTGCCAACCAATTAGCGGCCAATAATTTTTTATTAATGCAAAATGATACCCTACAACACGACAGTACATTTGTACATAGTGCCAAAACTATTTTAATAGACCGTGAGGGGCGCATACGTGGTTATTACAACGGCGATAAGCCCGCAGACAACAATAGACTAATGGACGAGGTAAAAGTGCTTGCAGCGTCTTATTCGTTAGGCGTTAAATAAATATGCGTTACTATTGCTTCTTGTTAATTTGTGTTGCGTGCTTTAAACCATGCAATGCACAACAAATAGATGTAACTGCTATTGACCAAGCGCTCCTACACCGCTTGTTTTTAGTGGAAGTTAATACACAACGCACTACATTAAAGTTACCCTTATTAACCATTGATTCTACGCTTAATGTAATGGCGAACTATCAAGCGGAATATATGGCAAAAAACAATGTGCTAGGGCATACACAGCCCAACAAAACTAAAGCTACACTAAGCAAACGAGCCCAATTAGCCAAGGTAAATTATACCGCTATTGGCGAAAATTGTTTGTATGTGCCTTACCAAGTTCCGTTTAAAATTAAAAACAAAACCTACACCATACATACTTACCAAGAGCTTGCTAACGCTATGTTTTTAAGCTGGAAAAGCTCGCCTGCACATTACAAAAACATAAAAAACAAAAACTTTGTATGGAGCGGTTTTTATATTGGCTACAATAAAGCCAGTAACAATATATACGCTACACACGTGCTGTGTAGTGCGCAAAAATAAAAACTGATACTATTCCTCTTTAGTTTTTACACGATGTCCACGTGGCATATCTCCCTCATACAGTACTACATCGGAATGTAGAAAGGCTGCTGCTGCTGCCGAATCTTTTACTTTAGTTGCACTTCGCTCTAGCATTTCAGCTTCAAATTTAGTGAGTATTGCTTCTCGTATTCCAATGGTTCTCCACACGGCTGATGAATTACATTCTTTATAAATTCTACGTGCCAATGCCAAACCATCTAACAAGGCTTGGTTTGCTCCCTGTCCTTTAAACGGACTCATTGGGTGTGCCGCATCTCCAATAAGCGTTGCCTTGCCACATTTATCCAACAGTGCTGCGCTAAGCAATGCTCTATCATATACTGGATAGCCCGAAACTTGTGCTTCCATGGTTGCTAATACAATTTGCGGAATAGGGCTGTGCCACTGAGTTCTTCGGCAAGCCTCTTCTTTGAGTGCTTTTACTCCTTGCGCACTCAAGGCCTTAGCCTCATTTTCGGACATTGGGAAACTAAGTTGCCACATTACCGAATCCGCAGTATAAGGCATTATATATATTCGTTCGTTACCATTGGCCGTTTGAAACACAGTGGCTGAATCCAATAAAGAGCTCTCCACACCCTGGAGTGCCGCCAAAGGACAAATGCCCAATATAACAATGCAACCCAAGTAGCGCAAAGGCGTAACCTCATCGCCAATGAGTAGCTTGCGCACGGTGCTACGAATACCATCTGCCCCTACTACAAGATCTGCATTGGTGGTTTTAAGCACGCCGTTTACTTCAAAACTTAACTCAATACCTTTGCCCTCACACTCCTTAAAACCAAGCAACTGATGCCCCCACTGCACCGCATCGTGTGTGCCAAGTTGTTCCAACAATGCTAAGCGCAATTCCTGCCGTGCTATATGTATATTTGTTCGTTTTGGTATTTTCTTTTTACAAAAAGGTATAGATTTTCTCATGCCCCATTCGCCAATTATTTTACCATTGGTAGTATGTACTAAATGGCGTGTTGAATTTACACCTTGTGCCAACGATACAATACCCAAACCATCAATGGCTTTGCTGGCTTGTTGCAAGGTAAGTCCATAACCCTGCGAGCGAGCGTTAAAACTAGTATCGCGTTCGTAAAGTGTAAAAGGAATACCACGGTGCAAACAAGCCACCGCTAGCGCAACTCCGCCTATACCACCGCCAATAATAGCAAGGTGTGGGTAATTTTGTTTATCAGTAATAGGGGCATTAATAGCACTAAACAAACCCGAACCGCCACAAATTAAGCACGATGTTATGTGCCCCTTAGGACGTATGGGCGCTGCGCCTTGGCTATTGTTTTTTATAAACTCATCACATGCTATTTGGTAGAGGAGTGTTTTTTTCTTGCTAAGTTTTTGACGTTTTTTGCCATATCCTTGGCACTCCTCACAAATAATCCAGTGGGTATGTTGGTTTTTCAATTGTTGTTTTGATTAAATTGGATAGTTTTTTTCAAATTTACAATTTATACGTTAAGTAAACAGCTTGTTATAAACTTGGTAAAGTAGCTTTTATAACCACACAAGCGAGACGCTTGCATAGCGCAAAGCAGGGCTATCTGAGGCTGGCGATAGCGGAAGTGGTAGTTATTCGTGATTTCTTGCCGCTACTAATATAGTAGCAATCATTTTCCAAGTAGGTTTTTCAAGATTGATATTTTCGTTTCTATGCATATAATAACCATTTAACGATCCTGTAAAACCATATATTCCATCAACGTAATTTTCTAAATTATTATTTTCCCAATCTGTTTCATTGTTCCGAAGATTGTTTAATAACATTTCTAAAAAAATATCGAAATCTTTTTTTGTTTCTATTTTTTCAATAAAATCATATATGTCCATGTTTAAGTTTTGTTATGATCTAATTTGAATTGAAACCTCCCTCAGCATAGTTTGTAACTACGCCGTAATACCTTTTACTTTTGTAGGATAACAAAAATATAAATTTAAAAACAATACTAAAGCACGGCATAAGTCCTGTGGACTTGTGAGCGAGAATGTGTGTAAGCTAAACTACGCTTAGCAAACCGTATAGCATAGCATTCTTAATTACCTGAGACTACGCCTAGGTGAGTCATTGCTTAATTTCTTAAATACATACAACCAATCTATTTTTTTTAGTTCTTCTATATTCCCAAAACAGTCCGTTCGCAAAGGAACTGCGTTTTCTAAATGCCCAATTCTGTATAAGCTGTCCAGGGCATCCGCATTATACAAGGAAATACAAAATAAATTGTTTGTTTTTTCTTTAAAAAAATTATCATAAGTTCCTTGGTCTAAGAATATATTAGATGTGTCTTTAGGTTCTATTTTTTCAAAAGGTATACGCTTTAATACATTCATATAATAATTAGCATTTTCTTTTACTGGATTTATAGAATCCGTTTTTGATGACCACGAATGTTCATAATAAATATTTTCTTTGGATTGATTCGTGACATTTAATCTCGTATCAAAAGGATGACAGCTGGAAAAAATCAGCAGGAAGAAAAATATAGTACTACATTTCATTTTTATAATTACCACTATGTTGTTAATTGACTAATATAAATAAAACTATAACCCCTACCTCGGCGTAGTTTGTAACTAAGCCGTAATATCTTTTCCTTTTGTAGCATATCACAAATATAAATTTAAAAACAATACTAAAGCACGGCATAAGT
>JBEBIC010000228.1:0-4434 GCA_040080595.1 Bacteroidia bacterium
ATGGTATCGGCACAGTTATTATTTGTTTTTACAATAAGCGCAACCGTTGGTATTGCTTGTGTTGCGGGTAATGTATATATGTGGCTACTGCTTGCTGTGGTAGCATCGGTAGTATAATTATTGGTGTAGTTATACGTCCAATTATAGGCACTCAACACATCGTTAAAGCCCGCAGGAACGTTAAGTGTAGTGGTGTTGGTAAATGTGTTGGCTACGTTTAAACACACACTATCTACAGTAAAATTAGCAGTAGGTTTTGGATAAATAACAAGTGGTTTAGTTACTGTTTCGGTACAGCCATATTTATCAGTAGCTATTAAATTTATGCTATAGTTACCAGGCGCATTATACACTTGCGATGGGCTAAGCGCCACTATTGGCAAGGGCGATAGCCCTAATCGCCATTTGCTTATAAGCGCTCCTGTGGTGCCTGCGCCATTGGTGCTGGTGTTGGTAAATTGTATACGATCGTCTTTTTCGCAACCGTTGTTAAATGTAAAGTTGGGTACTGGTAAGCAGTGTACTGTTACAGCTTGTGTAAGTGTACTTACGCAACCGCTATCGCTAGTAACAATAAGTGTAGCATTGTTAGGTGCATTATTACATTTATCATACACAAATGTAGGGTTTTGCAAAGTGCTTGTAGGTACTGGTACTATTGCTGTTCCGCCAAATATCCATGTCCAGTTTTTTATGCTTCCGCTGGCAAGTGTAGTGGCATCGGTAAAGGTGGTGGCGGTGTTAAAACATACAGAGTCGGTGCTGAAGGCGGCAACGGGGTTGGGATTGGCTATAATAATCACAGAGTCTAACTTAGTGCAACCAATGCTATCGGTAATGGTAACAGTATATGTACCTTCTTTTACTGAGGTTATTATACTGTCAGTTTGTATAGGGCTTGTGTTCCAACTATAGGTGTAAGGTGCTGTTGCAAAAGTTGTATAAGGTGCACTTCCTTGCGCCGAAACTTTAGCAACACCTGTAAACTGCCCAGGGCATACCGCTCGGCGTAATGCTGTAGTGGTAGAGGTAATGGCGGTGTATTGGGTAAGTTTTATTGTTGTATCAAACGAACAACCTATATCCGACACAAAATGAAAGGCATAAGTACCATCAGCTAACCCTGTTGCAAGTACTGTACTATCGTTTATTTGAGTGCTTGCTACGGTTGGTGTAATAGTGTAAGAAACTATTTTTTGCACTTGCGATAATCCTACCGAAAGCTGACCACTAGCTGTGTTAAAGCATGGTTTTAGTTGTGTTACAAATATTGGTTTTTCTACTTTAAAACGTACGGTATCTTTTATAAATTGTGGAATACACGATGCGTCTTTTATAGTTACGATATGAATACCTGCGCTTAAATTAACACGTATAGAATCGGTGTTGCCATCTTCCCATAAAAATGTAAATGGCGGAATACCTAGTAATGGACGTACTTTTACGGTATTAATAGCAGGGTTACATGGATTGCTTGTAACAAATATTTTTAGTGAGCCGCAAGATTCTCTACCAAAAGGTAAGCTAGTAGCAAAGCCCGCACCACAAGCTACAATATCCGAATTAGGTGCATAGGCAATATCATATACTGCAGAAGTTGTTGGTTGAAATTCTTTTTGTACTAAGTTAAAATCAAAGCGATACACACCTGCGTTAGAACCTACAAACAAATTGTTACACTTATCAGCTAATATACCACCCGAACTATTTGCCGAACCGCCTGGTATAGCTACACTTGCAAGCATTGCATAGGTGGTTCTATCCCATTTTTTAAGTGTTGCGCCATCACTGGTAAACAAAAAGTTTGTACCTCCTAAGGTCATCATATTATAACCATTAGAACCTGTGATAGGATTGGTTATTTCTCCCATACCATAGCCCGAAGCCGCAAAACCTATAGCCGTGTTGGTATTATTGGTAAATACTAATTGATTACTATTGGCATCGTGTAAATATGATTTTCCACCTTCATCAACACACAAGCCCGAAATATCGTGCGCTCCACCGCTAAACATTTTTTTAATGTTGGTTAATGTTCCTGTGTTTATATCTATTTCGGCAATATTATCAGTTGGGGTACTCGTACCTCCTCCCGCAACAATTACTTGGTTGGTAATACAATTAATAGATATACGCCAATGCTCTCTAAAGCCCGAACCAGGTGTTGTACTTGTCCAAATAGGTGCTCCTGTAGGCGAAAATTTATAGGTATGCGCGCCACCTGGGTCAAAGCCTTCGGATAAATAAAAATTACCATTTGACTCTACTAACATATCACCGTAATACGACGTTGGCCCTATGTTTAACGACCATGTGGGCGATGTACCTGTAGCAGTGTATTTTTCAACAGCGTGATTTAAACCGTACAGATATACATTGCCCGTACCATCAATACCATTGTCGTATGCTGGTGATGCTGCCGAAGGCACAACAGTCCAAGGGTCTATGGTTATGGCTTGTTTATTTGCGTTATTTACGTTAAACGAAACTATATTGTTTTGAATACTAAATGTTGAGGGTAGAATTTCAGAGGTGTTGCTTGTTAAATAAGTAATTGGGGCATGGTCCGTAATATTGCCTTTAATGGTTTTAATGATTACGTTACCTTCGTTTATTAATAATTTAACATCGTTATTGTACTGCATTTTTACTTGGCTAACATCTGCGCCTGCGCTGGCTATTATGTTGTATTTAAAGCCTTCTTTAGCAGTGAAAATATATTCAACATCAATGCCGTTATATAGGTTTTTATACGTAATTTTTGAATAGCCTTTACAGTTTTCGGTATAAGCTGCACCTACTTTAGGGCGTATAAAATAATTGTAGTTAGTAGTTTGTAGCGCACTGTTTTCAATGGTTACGTTAGTGTTAGCCCCTATCCATTTCATGGTTATGTACTGCGTATGTACATCTATTTCTCGCGCTAGTTCTTCACGTTTTTCTTCGCTCATAAACAACGCCCCAAAACCTGCTTTTTTAGGGTTACGCTTTGTTATAACGTGTGTTAAGCCTTCTTTGGTAAATAGTACTTGCACACCATTATCAATACAGTATTCAAAATTTTGATATTGCGCAGGTAATGTAGCTTTAAACTGTTCTTTATTTTCTATAAAGGCTTTTCGCTCAAATGGCGTAATAGTCCAGTTAGTGCCACCTGCAAGTGCAGTAAGGGTATAAAAAGCAAGGAGCGTAGTAAGTAAAGTTGTTTTCATAAGTGGTGATTGTTAAAAAATTATTTATATGTAAATATAACTTAAATTATGATCCGTTTTCTATTTTATTAGTGTAACCGTACCCACCAATCCTTTATGTTTGGTGTTAAATACATCAGTGTATTCTAGTTTCCAGTTATATACTTCTTGTTGGCATAGTTTGCCTTGGCGTATGTCGGTACCGTCCCAGCCTTTGCTGCTTATGTCTTGTACACGAGCTATTACTTCGCCGTAGCGGTCAAATACTATTAAACTTAACTCCTTTATGTTTATGCCTCGCACCATAAAATAATCGTTTAATCCGTCGCCATCTGGTGTAAATACATTGGGTACATATAGCGTAGTTATAGGGTTTACACGTACAGGGTGGCTTATGCTGTCTCTACAACCTTTGTCGGTTAATACTAACTGTTTTATAATGTAGGTACCCGAGTCCGTATAGGTATATATGTAATCGTGTATTGAATTTACTGGGTTGGTATTTGTTATTTGCTTTATATCGCCATTATTATAATTCCACACTATGGTAGTGGCCAAGTGCGACTGGTCGGTAATTTTAATTTCGGGGTTAAACATATCTACACTAGCTGGTGTTGTTTTAAAACCTGCTAGCGGCAATGGATACACGGCTATATTATCTATCAATGTAAGTGTATCTTTACAACCTTCGCTCGTAGTTACTATTAATATAGGTGTGTGGCGCTGTGTGGTATCACTCGGATTAATATAACAATGACTTGTGTTTAATTTTGTAGATTTATTATCGCTCGATTTCGCTACATTATAATCTCCAAAAGTCCATTTTTGTTCTATTATTTTTTCGATAGTTGGATTTTTATTTTGCGAACTCGTATTTGTAAACGTTACACATAAGGGCTCGCAACCTTGTGTTGGTAAGGGTATAAAATTAGCTATTGGCTTAGCGTGAATTATGATAGCTATAGCCAACGAGTCCTTGCAACCGTGGTTGCTTTCTACTACTAATTTTGTTATATAATTACCACTCATGGGGTGATTATATTTTAAAGAATCATTAAACCCATTAACCACATTTGTTTGACCATTTCCCCAATTAATTAGCATTGTTGCCATTGTATTATTATCAGTACCTACATTAATGCTCGATGAGTTATAAAACGTTATAGGATTGGGCCAACAAGGATTTTCTCCCATAGTATATTTTGCCTTGGGCAATGTCCATACTATTGCGGGTTTGGTAATG
>JBEBIC010000032.1:0-18445 GCA_040080595.1 Bacteroidia bacterium
GTACTAGGGCTTCGGCTCCGCTCAGCCTCCGTGGCGGGATTAACATACCGTCATAGTTTTGTAAAAGCTGTTAATTCAGCATCAGTTTTATAATCGTTTAATAGCATATCCACCGCTAATTCCATTTGATGATTTACCTCATCTTTTTTTATCGATTTAATGGTTTCTTCTACCACATAAAACTTTTTAGAAAGAGGTAAGCGTTGTATTTCCTGTATTATTTCTAGTGCTTGCATAATTATTGTTTTTTTAGTTTGATTAAAGGTACGCTAATCATTTTACATTACCAAAATACCATCTAGGCCTAGCACCTCTATAAATTCAAATTTACTTACGTCAATGGTGTTGGGTTCAAACACATATTTTTTGTCGTATATGTTTCCGTTGTGGTAAAAACTTGCCCAGTATTCGTTGCTTATACTAAACACATCTTCCATTACGGGTTCTATTTTTACGGCGGTGCGTCCGTGCACTACATTAAGAAAATGGCGCAGGGTAGATGTCTTTTTTTCTACTCCATTTATACTACCATAACCAGTGCTAGCCACCAACACACCATCTACTGATACGTGCTTAAAATTTACAAAATAGGCGTTCCATTCTTCGCCAAGTTCTTCGTTTATTTCTTTGGTAATGGCTATTCCTATATCATCTACGTATAGTTGTGGTATGTCTTTTATCATAATGTTAAAAATGTGCTAATGTTGAGTTGTAAAAATAAAGTTTTTTTAATTGGGTAAGCGGTTCGTTTTATAAAATATCATAGCCCACGGTTTAAACCGTGGGCTATGATATTGCACGACACCAACTAATACTCCAAATAACGTTTAAACACTACTTGCATATATGCCTGTGAGGTGCGCAATACGCTGTCTGCGTTGGTACTGTGTATTTTGTTGGTGGTTATACTATTGGTGTTGTAGCTATAGTTAAATGTATCTTTGGTACTTAGCCAACCGTAGCCATTAGTACCACTGTAAAATGCAAAATTAGTACTGTGCGGGTTTAATAAATTTTTGCCCCAAGCATAGTGTGTGTTGTTTATGTTTAGTTGTGTTAAAAGCGTTTTACTAAGGTCGGTTTGCGAGCCTAATTGTGTAATAACCCTACCGCTGTATTTTTTATTAATAACATTACCAAACATAGCCAAGGGTATGTGTTTATCGGCAGGGCTTTCCCACTGGTGTTGCTTGTGAGTACGCTTGCTATGGTCGGCAACTACTATAAACAGTGTGTTAGCGTACCATGCTTGCTTTTGCGCTTGTGTTATAAAGTTACCTATGCAACTATCGGAGTAGCGCACGGCGTTTAAATACTCATCATAATCGGTTCCGTATTTTTTTATATGAAATGGCGGAATATCATACGGCGGATGCGTACTGGTGGTAAACAAACAACTTAAAAATGGTGGTTTCATACGGTTAATGTCCCTAAGCATACGAGCCGTTACATACTCGTCGTGCGCGCCCAGCTTACCTTGTGGCACATTAGCAAAATCATCTACCTCTACCAATTTATCAAAACCATTATATACCAAATAACTTTTTATGTTTTCATATTCAAGTTGTCCGCCAAAATAAAATGCGGTGTAATAGCCCTGTGCTTTTAAGTCTTTGGCAATACACGGTATGTGCGCATACTTGCTAGGTTGTGTAATAATAGAGGTTTCGGGTTGGTCGGGGAAACCACCCAATGCGCCCGCCATACCTTCATCGCTACGTGCGCCCGTGGCGTATATGTTGTTAAAAGTTATGCCTTGGTGCATTAAACGCTCGAGGTTGGGTGTATAACCACTATCGCCACCGCAGGCGCGCACTACATCGGCACTCATGCTTTCTAATAAAAACAATACTATGTTGGGGCTTGTGGTAGTAAGCACTTGTAACCCACTATCAGCAGGAGTTGCATACAGTTGTGCTACCAAACGTTCAGCATCGGCATCGGGCATAACTTCATACGGATTAGTATTCATATAGGTATGGTTTTCTATAATGCTGTGTACCACGTTCCACAAGGGGTTTACGGCAGCATTGTTAAGCGTGTTATAACTACTGTAATAACTAATGCCCGATTGTATAGGTATTTCTTGCACACCCCCTCGTATAGCTACAATGCTTACACCTGTAGCTAATACAAGCATTGCACTACTTGTTAGTTGATGTTTTGAAGTGGATAGATTTGGTTCAGTTGGTAAAACAAACTTAGCTACCAACCTATTAAACACATACATAGTAAATACCACAAACCCAATAACAGCGAGTAGCCCGAGTGTTACATTAAGGTAACCCGCAGTAAGTAACACCTCTTGCGGTTGCAGTATATACATAGCCGCTTTGTAGTTGAGTTTTGTGCCCCAATCGGCATACAATTGTGTTTCGGCAATGCACACAAAACTATATAGTGTGGTAATACTACCTACGTACCATTTTACAATTAACAGTGTGGTTCTGTTGGATAAAAATACGCTTACTAAAAGTAATATACACAAGGGCAAACAAAAATACCCCAATGTAGATACATCTATACGCACCGCCATTACCAAGCTATACAGCGTATGTGCCAATGATGCTTTGGCAAAATCGGCAGCATATATGTACAAGAATATTAACCTAAAAAATTCCATTATTCCTAACCAAAAAGCAATGGATAGGCCTATTAATTTACCTCTAAAAAAAACGTTATACATATATACTAAGTTATTGCGGTGTGTGGGCACAAAACTAAGTTATACCTGTCAATTACGAATTAAAAATTGTATTTAAAATTTTATACAAGGTAACATGGCTACGTTGCGAGGGCGAGACGTTCCAACTACACCATAATCGCCTGCAGCTCCACCATGAGTTGTAGGGCCAGCAGTAGTTGTGGCAGCTCCTACAACTGCTGAGTTTGTAAACACAATATTTGTATTTGGCCAAATAGCCTCTGTAGTTTTATCTAAACCAACATAAGTACGAGCAAGAATATCTGTCGCAGCGGCCGTATTTATAACACTTGATGTAAAACTCGGACCACTATCATACCACATAAGACTTCCTGCTTGACTACTACCTACCCCTCTTACAACATCAGCATCTACACCTCTTGCATTATCCACCCCACGTATAAACTCTCCACGTAAATCAGGAACATTAAATGTTGTACTACCGTCTCCCGCACCATATAATGTGCTTATAGCAGCAAACAATTCGGCATAAGTAGTTCGGCTTACAGCTTGTCCGTTTGCAATAAGGTAACCATTAGGAACTGTTGCGTTGGCAAAATAATTTACAGAGCCCGCAGGGTTGTCGGAGCAATCCCACTTAGTACCATCAAATGTATAGTGTCCTTTTAGGGTAAGGTCGTACACATCTAATCCTGCAATAGGTGCTACTATTGCTTTGCGTTGTGCACTAGTCATACGTGGCATAGCAAAACCTGCGGTAGTGCTGGTTACGTCGAGTTGGGCGGATGTATTGGGTATGCTTATATTAACTCCCACATTACCACTACTATGTATAACCATGCGAGGATTAATGGCTCCGTTGGTAAAAAAATACATGTGAGATGTAGCGCTAACTTTTTCGTTTGAAATAGTTACTTCATCAGTAAGACTTCCGCCCCAACCAATATAACCTAAGTTTCCGCCAGAGTTATTAAATCTAAGATAGCTTGAATTTACAGTACTTTCAAAACGAGCAATTTCACCCGAGTTGCTTTTAACATGTAAAGTATTTAAGGGCGTAGAAGTACCTATACCTACGTTGCCACTACCTCGCACATTCATTACTGATGTACCAACTACATTATCTACCCCTGTAGATAAATCTAAAATAATATTAGAATAAGCATTTCCGTTAGTTTTTACTGCTAAACCATTTGCATTAGCTACATTACTTGCGTTATACAATCCTGTGGCATAACCCGCATTATTCATACCCCAAATAATAGAATTTGCATTCTCGCCTTGTCCATCAGTTCCTATGATGTTAGTAGGTATAGTATTTCTCAAAGTACCATTAGCAGTCAAACGCATATTTTCTATACTATTGGTTTTAAACACTAAATCTTGTGCATCGGTAGTGCCTACAAAGTTGGTAGCGGGTGTTGTGCCACTATTGCCTGTAAGTCCCCAATATAAGGCATTAGCAGGGTTGAGTGTTGTGGGTATAACATCGCCACTAGCGTTGGTACTAAGTGCGGTAGCATTGGGCAAGTTAGTAAAACGTAAACCTGAGTTACCTGCTGTGCCGTGGGTTATTTGTAGTTTGTTGGTGGGCGCAGCTGTACCTATACCTACGTTATTTGAAAAATAATTTTGAGTTTCGTTTTCAATATAAACACCATAGCGCGTTCCTGTGGTCGTAGCTGTAGGATTTAGGTCTAAGCCCAAACCATATACTACACCTGCCGCTAATAATGAACCTCCCGAACCTTTAAAAATATAATAACCATTGCTACTTTGTGGTGGAATTTCTACATTTAAACCTATTCTTAACGGATTAACAGTTCCTGCAAATCCTGTAGGTTCATATATGTGTGTGCGAGCAATAGGTGTTGTTGTACCTATACCAACATACCCATTTTCTGTTATTCGTACACGTTCGTTTGGCGAAATAGTACCTATTGGTGTAGTATAAAATGCCATGTCTCCCCCCGATGCTGTAGCAGTAACATTTTCTTTTGCTAAAATTCTAATATTAGCAACAGGCGGACGGTTAGCGCCACCATCTGAGGCCTCAAAAGTAAGAGAGCCTACCCAGTCTCCATTTAATACTGCTGTTGGCGAAGCTTCTGTCCCATTGTATCTTGTTTGTACATAATTAGGAGCTGCCCCCCATCGCTTTAGCGACATGTGGTCTTTTACGTTTAGTTGATGTCCAAAATCATACAGTGTATTGTCAGCATATCCAATACTTACACGTCCGTTGGTACGTACACGCATATTTTCTATACTATTGGTTTTAAACACTAAATCTTGCACATCGGTAGTGCCTAAAAAATTAGTAGCTGAGTTTGTTCCCGCATTACCAAGCAAATCCCACGCACTACCTGTGCCTATGCCTACCCATTTTGTACCATTAAAATAATAAAAACCTGGCTTTACATCGTTGGGAGCAATACCTGCCGTAGCAGTATTAAATATAAGTAAACTAAGCGCTGGCGATGCTATAGTAGTAACATCATTTACATCAACAAGTGGTAAGCGTGGTATAAGCAAACCGCGAGAGGTATGTGTAATATCCATTATAGATGATGCGTGGGGAGTAAGCGTATTTACACCTAGGTTTTGGGCTTGCGCTTGTAAGGTTGCAATGGTGCTAATAAGTAGTAGTGCTTTTTTCATAATGTATGTTTTATTATTACAAACAAATATAATCTTTTTTACCAAGTACGCAAGAGCAGAAGCGTCATCGAAAAAAAAAATGCAATTGGTACGCTTAATGTTTATATTTGAAACTTTGTTATACATTATCTATTTTATATTCATTGGTTTATTCAATTAAAAATATATTTATTGCACTTGTTACACTTTTGGTTTTTACGCAATTGTGTGTGGCACAAGGTGCGTTTAAATCGGAAGCCGACTTAAAAAAACAAGCCGAAAAATTATTTGAAGCCGAAAGCTATACGCAGGCGTTTCCGCTGTATTCGCAGTTGTTGGCGTTGTATCAAAAAGATGCCAACTACAACTATAAGTTTGGCGCATGTATGCTGTATGCCAATGAAGATAAGGAAAAGCCAATGCTGTATTTAAAATATGCTGCATCAAAACCTGAGGTGGACGCTGAGGCATTTTATTTTTTGGGTAAGGCATATCAACTTAATTATAGGTTTAATGATGCCATAAAAAACTACGAGCAATACAAACTAAAAAAGGGTAATAAAGCTAACCCCAACTTTGATGTAGCACGTGCGATAGAAACGTGTAACAACGGAAAAAATTTAATACAAAAACCAACAGAACTGGTGGTGCTGGAGAAAAAAGAAATAGTGGTGAGCGATTTTTTTAGATCGTATTCGTTGCAAGGGATTAATGGAAAATTGGTAGTAAAGCCTGAAGATTTTTGCAGTAAAATAGATTTAAAGCGCAAAGATGCCAGCATAATGTACATAAGCCCCGATGATAAATATTTGTACTATAGCAGTTGGGGCGATAACGAAAAAAACAGTAGAGATATTTATCGCATACAAAAATTGGCTTCGGGCGGATTTGGAGTGCCCGAAAACTTGGGAGCTACCATAAACACTAGCTACGACGAAGAATACGCATTTATGCACCCTGATGGTAAAACATTGTTTTTTTGTTCCAAAGGACACAATAGCATGGGTGGTTTTGATGTGTTTAAAAGTGAGTACGACGATGTAAATAATGCGTGGAGTACCCCTGAGAACGTTGATTTTCCTATAAATTCTCCCGACGACGATATGCTATATCTAACCGATGCGGAATATAAAAACTCGTATTTTAGTAGTAAACGTAGTAGTAAAATGAACTACACGAAGGTATATAAAATAAAAGAGGGCGTAAAAACCAATGTGTTAGTAATGCTTGCGGGCAAGTTTGCACAACCCACCAATGCGCTTATTGGCGCAACGATATCGGTACGCAAAATAGACGATGACAAAAAACTAATAGGCATAATTAAAACCAATAATGCCAATAAGTATATGGTGAATTTGCCAAGTGGAGGCAAGTATCAGTTTACGGTAGAAACTAATGGAATAGCAGTACAATCAAGCTACGTGGACGTACCCGAAGTAACACAATACACTGCATACAAACAACAAATAGGTTACGAAACTAAGGGAGCGCAAAAAGATATATTGGCTATTAAAAGTGATTTTGATGTGCCACTAACCGCTGATGAATTGCAGGAAATATTAAAAAATCAGGCGGAGTTAGATGTGAATTTTGATGAAGAGTTGAGTAAAAAACTATTGGAAGAGCAACTTAAAAACGCACAAACCGCCAAAGACAATACCGCTATAGCTACTGATAACACTATGGCAGAGGATATAAACGAAACGATAAATAAATCCAAAAAAGCACAACTAGCAGCTGATGAAGCTAAGCTAAACAGTAATACAACATTGGTGTATGCTTACCTAAAAGCCAAGGAGGCAAGCGACTTACAACTAAAATTAAACGACTTAACATTAAAAGAAAGTAGCGCTACTACTACCGAAAAAGAAACCATAGCAGTAGAGTTAGGTAGTGTAAAACAAAACTTAATAGCCGCAATAAACGATGTAAACGCAGCCAAAAAAGTTACTAAAGAACAAGCGGATATTGCTGCTACCAAACAAGCCGAAGCAGATAATATACTTGCGTATGCACGTGCATACGAAGCTGCAAAAGGCGTACAAACAGAAGGTGTAAAAGAATTAAAGGCAAAGTTTGCAACAAGTGGTGCAGAAGATAATGCAGCGCAAAAAGAACTGGAAGAAAACAAAAATGCCTTTGCCGAAAATGCACGCCAACAAACAGAACTTAAAAAAGATATAGCCGAAACACAAGCGGAGCAAGAGAACTTAAAAACACAAGTGGGGCGCACTAAAGATAAAACGGTAAAAGCAGCTTTTGAAACACAAATAGAAGAGTTGAAAGCTGATGTAATGGCTAAGGAAAATGACCTTTCGGTATTGCAAGTAAAGAGCGATAATTTAAAAGAAAAAATAACCGCAAGCGACAACAGTGGCAATGCCGCCGTGCTTATGCGAGCTAACGATGTAGTACAAAAATTAGCCGTAAAGCCCGCTATAGATGCTGCTGAAGTAAATAGATTAATGGCGCAAGTAAATACTACAATTGCGACCGATGCTGGTAATACTGATAACACAATTGTAACAGCTACATCAAACGAAAATAAAACAAGTACGACCGATAACACCAAAACCAATGAAGTAACTGATACTACTACTCCAACTGATAACACGACCAAAGTAGAAATTACCCCAGTACTTACACAAAACTATAGCCCCGATATACAAACAAAACAATACGTAAAAGATGCAGAGGTGGCGTTGCAAAAAAACAACGCAATAGCTGATAATATTATACGTGCACAAGAGCAAGCAAAAACCTATAAGGAACTTGATGCAGTATTAGTTGATGAAATAAATACATTAAAAGAGAAACAACAAAGTACAAAAGTAGTAGCCGAAAAAAATAAAATAAATAGCGAAATAGCGGAGCTTACACAACTTAAACAAGATGTAAACGAAAAAATAAAAACAGCCGAAAATACTGCTATTGCTAGTAAAAACAACGATAGTAATACTACTGGAACCACTGTAGCAATAGATAACAACGAAGCAAACACAGCTACTAATAAAACAACAGAACCTACTGTAACTACTGATAATACTACTAACACAGACACAGCGCAAGTAACTACTAACGAAATTTTAGCTACGCCACAAGCGCAAGCTGATGCTATACTAACAAGTACAAAAAGTTATCCCGAAAAAATAAATGAGCTAAGTAAAATAGAAGATGAAAATGTGCGAGAGCGTGCTAAAATACAGCTAAACGAAACCTTTATAACTAAACTAAATAAAGACATAGCCAACAACAAAGCCGATATAAAAACAGCACGCAGTGCTGATGAAAAAAACAGATTAGAAGCGGAAATTTCCGCTTACGAAAGCGTTAAAAAACAAAAAACAAAAGAGATAAACGACAGTAAAAAAATTGTTGGGCAACCCGTAACTTCAACTGTAGCAAAAAACAACACTACGCCTACAACTACTGATAATACTACCATTGTAGCCGATAATACGAAAGACAACACTACTAACACAAGCACCACCGAAAATAAAGATAACACCACCAACACAATTGTTACTGATGCTACACCACCTATAAACACAGACAACACAAGCACTAACGAAACAACAAACACTACTACTGCCGTTGATAATACAACAGCAAAAGAAACTACAACCCCAGCAAACACTACTAATACAAGCGCTACAGATAACGCCCCCACTATAGGATATAATGTATTAACCGAAAAACCACAAAACATTGCTACGGACCTTGTGCCTGTGGCTGATAAAACCGCAACCGTAAGTTATACCAATGCTGATGTGCGTAAAGAACTTGCGAATGCTGATGTTACTTATACTGCCTATCAACAAAAAAATGCAGCCGTAACCAGCCTTACACAGCAAGCGAAAGCTAATCCAAAATTAAAAACTGCACTTACGCTAAAAGCCGATGTGGCACGTGAAGAAGCTAAACAAAAACAAACGCAATACAACAACGCATTGTATAACGCCAACAAACTAGAATACGAACTAAACAAATATAAAACACAAGAGTTTAAAACCAAGTACGAAGATTCGCCCAATAGCAAAGCTTTGGCAGCAGAATTATTAAATGATGAAGCAGAATCGTATTACGAGCAAGCCAAAAAAGTACGTGGCATAGCACTTACCGCCAAAGACGTAAACACCAAGCTAGATGCGCAAAGTAGAGCGTATGACTTAGAGGCAAAAGCAATAACCAAGCAACAACAATCTATAGGTACTTATACCAACTTAAACACTGATGATGCTTTGGCAATAAACGAAACTGCAAAAAATAATTACACCAATAAAACAATAAAAGAAAATACCACCGCTACAAACAATGTAACAACACCAACAATAGTAAACAACGCTACATTGCCTGATAATACGAGTACTACCGCCGAAGTTAAAAATACGCCAGAATACAAAGAACTGGTCGCAACTAAAGATGATGCTGCCGCCTTAGAAAACAGCGCAACCACACAACAACAACGTGCCGAAAAAGTAAACGAACGTGCTAACGCTAATCAGCAAGCGGCAGATAAACTAATAATGCAAGCCAACGCAAGTAGCGATAATGCTGAGCGTGAACGTTTGTTTGAGCAAGCCGATTCATTAAATAGTATAATTGCTCGTGAGCGAGATTTGGCACGCAACAACCAAGCAGCGGCTACTAATTATAAAAACGAAGCGAGTGCCAAAGAGCAAGAGGCAAATCAATTATTACAAACATTAGATAAAACTACATACGAAAAAACATCGTCGTTTGAAACCCCTGCTACCAAAGACACTACAGCAGTTGTAGCAAAAGAAAATACGACTGTTGCAAATAACGCAACTACATCAAACACAAGTGCTAGTAAAACCACGGCGCCATCAAACAATCCTACTATGTTGGGTAGCGAAATAGTTTCGGGTGGTACAAACGAAACTAAAAATAATGATGTAACACCAACAGATACAACCAACACAACTTCAACTACAATTGCGTCTAACCCAACTAAAATAGAAATAATAAATACCCCTGATAATACTGTAGTAAACAACACAAATAAAATAACTGACGCTGCAACTAATAGCACCACAACCGTTATTAAAAAAGATAAACCAACTACACCAACTAATAAGGACACTGATGTGTTTGAAAAAAAATCTACTGTGGTATATACCACAAACAACCCTATACCGCTTAACCCCGAAATACCGCAAGGTTTACTATTTAAGGTGCAAATAGGTGCTTTTCGCAACGCTATACCACAAGATTTATTTAAAGGCTTTAATCCCTTATTTGGCGAGAGTACACCTAGTGGTTTAATACGCTATACGGCAGGAAGTTTTCGCAGTTATAAAAATGCAAATTTAGCTAAAAACGAAATTAGAGGCATAGGTTATAAAGATGCGTTTGTAGTAGGCTATTATAATGGTAAACGCATATCGTACGCTGAAGCTATGGCATTGGTAAGCGAAAGTAGCGCACAAGCCACACCATTGGAGAGTAACAGTATAATAGAATTAAAAGAATTTGTACGCGAACGACCTAATAATATAACCGTTGCAAGCACCTCAACCACTACCGCTATTAAACCAACAGTAATAGATACTACTACTGCTGCTGTAAGTACTTTACCAACCAAAGTAGTAGTAAACATAACCAACGATGTAAAATCGGTAGAGATAGCGTCGGTACAGGGTTTAACATATACTGTACAAGTAGGTGTGTATGGCAAAAAAGTTACTGCCGCACAATTATTTAATATACAACCATTAAACGTAGAAACCACAAGCAATAACTATTTGCGTTACAGTTCGGGTTTATATAATAATGTAAACGAAGCCAACAAAGCCAAAAATATAATAGTGGGCTATGGTATTAAAGATGCGTTTGTAACCGCTTACTACAACGGCAAACGTATAACAGCCGCCGAAGCCAAGCAACTTATACAAACACAAGGTGCAAAAATATTAATACAAAATAGCGGAGTTAATGCTATGCCTACACGCAAGTAGTAGCCCAACTTATATGGTATGAAATTATACAACCGAATTATAAACATAGGCATACTTGCTAACGACTCCGCACGGTTGGCCAAAAAAGTACAGCTTATTAACCAAATAGGATTACTGGCAACCATAAGCACATTTTTGCTTTTGTTTCATTTGTACTTAATACACGATTACTATTATATGCCTATACAACTTATAGCCACACTTGCATTAAGTTGTTATGTTTTTTTTAGTAAAATGCGTCAGTTTTATGTTGCGTTTTATTGGGTGTTTGTGCTACTTGTAGCCAATGTTTTTTACAGAAGTATTGAAGCTCCTAACTCAGGCATAGAATATTTTTTAATACCTATATCGCTTATACCTGTAGTGGTGTTAGAAAACAAAACCAAAGGTATAGCACTCATTTTTGTAGCAATAGCAACCTTTTGGGCTTCGTATTATGTAAAAGAATTTTACACTCCACATCATATTTTATCGCAGTTTGAAAATAACTTAACCTATATTTTAATTCTTAATGTGGTGTTTTTGTTAGGCACTTTAGTTTTATTTCAGTTTAAATTAATTAACATAAACTATGAGCAAATAATAGGCAAACAAAAAACAGATTTAGAACATAAAAACAAAGAAATAACAGATAGTATAAATTATGCTCAACGCATACAAAACGCTAATTTACCCAACAAAAACGAAGTGTACAACGCTTTGCCAAATAGCTTTATATTGTTTAAACCCAAAGATATAGTAAGTGGCGATTTTTATTATTTTAAACAAAAAGATAACCTATTATTTATAGCCGCTGCAGATTGTACAGGGCACGGAGTTCCAGGTGCATTTATGAGTTTTGTATGCTCCGAAAAATTAGATGCCGCATTAGCCCAAACAACTAATGTAGCAGAGCTATTAAGTAGTACAAATAGAGGGGTTAAAACTGCGCTAAATCAAACCAATGCTGATGAATCTACTCGCGACGGAATGGATATAGCCCTGTGTAGTATAGACTTAGCAACAAACACCATAAGCTACGCTGGCGCAAACCGACCTATATGGATAATACGAAACAATGCTACCGAAATAGAAGAGATAAAAGCAACCAAAACCGCCATAGGAGGTTTAACTAGCCAAGAGCAAGCCTTTGAACTACACCAATTTAAGCTAAATAAAGGCGATACTTTTTATTTATTCTCAGACGGATATGCAGATACATTTAGTGGTTTAACCAACAAAAAACTGACTACAAAAGCATTTAAACAATTACTCTTAAACATGCAACAACACACCATGTTAGCCCAAGAGCAATTACTCAATACCTACATCAACAACTGGAAAGGAAACGTTGAACAAATAGATGATATATTGGTAATAGGTGTACGCATGTAAATTTTATATTACACTTTATCAAGCCACATAGCTATTTGTATTAATGGCAAGTAAAAAAACGAACTAAACATAAGTATAGATGCTTTTTTATCATCAAGAGAAGCATAAAAATCATACGCTAAAAATGCAAATGCTAGACTACTTAACACCATAAATATGGCAGAGTATATACCACTTATATTAAATGCAAACGGTAATAGCACCATAGGTATTAGGGCTAATGAATACACTAAAATTTGTCGTGCTGTAAATTTATCTCGCTTGCCCGAAGGTAATAAATAAAATCCTGCACGCTCATAATCATCGCTGCTTTTCCATGCTATAGCCCAAAAGTGAGGGAATTGCCATATAAATTGTATGCTAAATAATATCCAAGGCTCAATACTTTGTAATGTGCCAGCTGCAGCTACACCTCCTAGTAAAGTAGGCAATGCACCAGGAAAAGCACCTACAAATACTGCAAATGGTGTGGTGCGTTTTAATGGCGTATATACTACCGTGTATAAAAACACAGCTAACGCACCCATAAATCCGCATTCAAAATTAATAAAGAATAATAACACAGTACCCACTACAGCACACAAACCAGCAGCAACAGCGGCTTGCACTTCGGTAAGCGTGCCAGTAACCAATGGGCGTTGATTGGTACGTTTCATTAAGGCGTCTAAATCTTGCTCTATAAGTTGGTTTATGGCATTAGCAGCACTCGTTACCAAAAAACCGCCCAACGCCAATAACACTACTTTGTAAGTTTCGATGGTGGTGGCTATGGTTAAATAACTTAACACTGCCGATAGTACAACGGTTATGTTTAATTTAAATTTTACAAGTACTCCGTAGGCTTTTATTTGTTGTAACACGTGTGTGAGGTATTAGGTTGGTTTGGATATAAAAAATACGCTTTTGCAAAGTTATAACTCTATCATTAATACACGTACAATAACAAGGCAGAATACTACTTTTCTCAATAGTGGTTGCGTTTGAACGTAATTCTCGTAATTTATAATTCGTAATTGACGCTTAATTTATAATTTTACTAAAAAAATAACATGACTACACTGCCCCCATACTTACAACACGGCGACACCATTGGTATAGCTTGTCCAGCACGTTTTATTGATGCAGACACCATAGCATCAACCATACAAATAATAGAGCAGTGGGGCTGCAAAGTAAAGTTGTGTAGCAACATTAATGCACAACACCATCAGTTTGGTGGTACTGATGCTGAGCGAACCGCAGGGTTTAATGAACTACTCAGCGACCCAAACGTAAAAGCTATATTAGTGGGACGTGGCGGTTATGGTTGCGTGCGTATTGTTGATGGTATAGATTGGAACTTATTACAACAACAACCCAAATGGATTGTGGGTTATAGCGATGTTACCGTGTTTCATAACCACATACACCAACACTTAACTATGGCTACACTACATGCCGAAATGCCTGTAAACTTTACTAAACCCGAGTACGGGCACAATGTAACACTATTGCAACAAGCTTTGTTTGGAAACATACAATCTTATACATTTAGCCACGATGCCAGTATAAACGGCACGTGCAGAGGAGTGTTGGTGGGTGGTAATTTATCTATATTGTATTCGTTAGCGGGTACACCAAGTGCATTAAATACCAACAATAAAATTTTATTTATAGAGGATCTCGACGAATATTTATACCACATAGATAGAATGCTCTTGCAATTATCACGAGGTAATGTATTAAGTAACATAAAAGGCGTGGTAATAGGCAGTATGAGCGATATGAAAGACAATACTATTCCGTTTGGACAAAATGCCATAGAAATACTTACCGCCGTGCTAGCGCCCTTGAACATACCTGTGGCGTTTGGTGCACCGTGTGGGCATCAAGCAACTAATTATCCGTTGGTGTTGGGTGCCGAATATGTATTGCGTGTAAGTGATAAAGAGGCGGTGTTAAGTATTGGTTTATAGGTTGCGTTTACTGCTATAAAATTTATGCGTGTTAAATTTTATTTTTTCAATTTCTTGATAATTATTTTTCGTAATTTCATTTAGTTGCAGCCAGTAGTTTTTGTTATAAGCAAAATGCCGTATTGAAATTAATTTCAATACGGCGTTTCATAATTGTTATTGTTTTTATTTATTAGTGGTGTGCTTCGGTTGTGCTAGCAGCAGGGGTTTCAGCTCCTTTAATTTGACTGTGCTCCATTACATTTTTATCCATTGTAGCTTTGTAATTATCGCTATACAAACCTTCGTTTAAAGCTATAAACGATAAGTAAATAATAAAAAACACATAAGGTGCTATAATTACGTAACGCAATGTTTTTACCTCGTGCCCTAAGTGCATAAATGATAATACAATGTAAGCTGCTTTGGCAAGCGTACCGCCTATGAATATAATTTTAAGCATTGGAATACCTGTACTTACAGTCATTCGTTCAAAAAAACCTGGGTAAAAACCAATAATTAGTTCTACAATTGTAATTGCCGAAAGTATAAAAAATACTTTCCATAACTCTTTGCGCTTTGTTGTTCCCTCTTCTTCAGAGTGTTGCGCCATTGTTTCGTAGCTTGGGAAATTGTCGTTAAATTCCATTGTATAGTATTGTTTTAAAAAATAGTATTAAAATATAAATTAAGTTGGTGTTGTAAGTAATTACAGTAAATAGAAGAAGGTAAATACAAATACCCACACTAAATCTACAAAGTGCCAGTATAAACCTACTTTTTCTACCATTTCGTAATGGCCTCGTTTTTCGTAAGTACCTTTAATTACGTTTACATAAATAATAAAGTTAATTACAACCCCCGAAAACACATGAAAACCGTGGAAACCAGTAATAAAGAAAAAGAAGTTAGCAAACACAGGTAAGCCATATTCGTTATAACGTAAGTTAGCGCCGTGTATTGTTTTTTCTATCCATTTACCGTCTTCAAATATTGTACGAACCGCACCATCGTGCGAACCTACTATAAAATTGTACCACTCCCACGCTTGCGAACCTACAAACATTAACCCACCAATAATGGTAAGCAACATCCATTTTTCTACTGCTTTTTTGTCTTTACGTTGCCCTGCTTCTACAGCTAATACCATAGTTACCGAACTTAAAATCAAAATAAAAGTCATTAAACCTACATATGCCAATGGTATAGAGGCGTGCGTGCCAGGAAAGTGGGTAAATACTTTACTTGGATCAGGCCAAACCTCTGGGTATTTGTGGCGCATAAAGCCATAAGCTACTAATAATCCTCCAAATGATAGCGCATCTGATACTAGGAAAAACCACATCATCATTTTGCCATAACTTACGCCAAGTGGCGATTTTCCTCCGTCCCATGCGGTGTTGTCGTTTAATGTTGCGCTGTGCGAACTCATTATTTTAATTAGGTATTAGTTATTAATTTATTGAATAGTTGTATGTATGCTTGTATTTTTACGATTGCAATTTTAGCGAAAAAATATTAAAAACAAAAACAAAAGTAACCATAACACTCCTAAAAAGTGCCAAAAGATACTTGCCACATATATTCCGTGGTGTTCGGTAGCCGAATATTTGTTGCGCAGGGCTTTAAATAAAATAAATGCAAGCATTATTATACCTCCTAACAAGTGGGCCAAATGCGCTGCCGTAATTATATATAAAAAGCTACTTGCTGGATTTTTGCTTGCTAAATACAAACCGTGCTGTACCAAATATCCGTAGGCTTTAAATTGCATTAGGGTAAATAATATACCCAATACTAAGGTGGCCAATACGGCTAATTTAAACGCTTTTAATTGCCCCGCTTTTAATTGATTGTAGCCATAACTAAATGTAACACTACCTATAAGTATAAATGCAGTAGAATAATAAAATAGGTAAGGTAAATCTATATTTATCCACGAACCACCTTCGCCACGACGTACTACGTAAGCACTTGTTAAACCTGCAAAAAACATTATCATACTTACTATACCTATCCACATAAGAGCTTCGCGGCTTTTGTGTTGAGATAGTGTTATTTGCGCTGGAGTAAGTGGTTTTAAATCGGCGGCTAACGCGCCAATTTTTCGCTCTAAGTTTTTCATTGTAAGTTAGTTTTTAATTAAACAATTTCACAGTACAAATATATAGGAATATCAAATTGCAAAGAGAGTTTATTTACAAAAAATAATAGGGTGTTTTTGTTGGGTGTTTGTGCCAATCTCTACAAGTAGATATATAATACTATTTTTCACTTTCAATAATTTTTTTAAAATTATCAAGCTCTACTCTTGAATAGCCTCCTCGATTTAAAGCTGTTATACCAGCGGTAATTTGAGAATTTACTTTGGCAACGTATAATAGTCTGTTGTCTAAAATAAAAGCAAGTTGTTTTCCAATCGATTTTCCTGTTGCAACACTCCAATTTTCAGTTCCGATTTCGTCAAGTCGCATAGTCATTCCTATATACTTTTCTTCACTTTCATTACTTTCGTAAATCTCCAACTTCGTAAAATTTGCAGCTATAACAATTGGTTTGGGGTATATGAAAAAAGTATCGCTTGATTTGTCCAACTGTCTTTTAAAACCACTTTCCACATCCACAATGTAATACCAACCAGTACAAAGAATAGTATTATGGTGTTTCTTAATAGTTGAACTATCCTCTTTTATATTATGTCCAGTATCAGTCAATAGTTTGTCGTCAAATTTAATTTGTGCATTATTGTCTGAACATGCTACCAAAAGTAAAATAAAGCATAAAAATAATTTATTCATTTGTGTTATACATTAAAATTACGACAACGCAAACCCTCCTTCTTTTAATTTTTCTGCGTTTTCGGCTACTTGTAGGGCATCTATTACTTCTATTATATCTCCGTCCATGTAGGTAGGTAGGTTATAAATAGTATAACCTATGCGGTGGTCGGTTACACGGCTTTGTGGGTAATTGTACGTACGTATTTTGGCACTTCTATCGCCTGAGCTTACCATAGTTTTACGGCGTTTACTTTGCTCTTCCATACGTTTGTTATACTCTATTTCGTATATGCGGGAACGTAGTACAGTAAGGGCTTTATCGTAGTTTTTTATTTGCGAACGTTCGTCTTGGCACTGCACCACAATACCTGATGGTATGTGTGTTAAACGCACAGCGGAGTATGTAGTATTAACTGATTGCCCACCTGCACCACTCGAACAAAAAGTATCTTTGCGTATGTCATTTTCACGTACATCTACATCAAACTCATCGGCCTCGGGCATTACTACCACAGTAGCTGCCGAAGTATGCACACGCCCCATGGTTTCGGTTTGTGGTACACGTTGCACACGATGCACGCCACTTTCGTATTTCATAGTGCCGTAAGCCTTTTCGCCTATTACATTAAATATAACTTCTTTGTATCCGCCTGATGTTCCGTTGTTGTGATCTACCACCTCTAGCTTAAAGCCATGGCGGTCGCAAAACTTGCTGTACATACGAAATAAATCACCAGCAAATATTGATGCTTCATCGCCACCTGTACCTGCACGTAGTTCTACCACTGCATTGCGGTCGTCTTCGGGGTCTTGTGGTATCATCATTATACGAATTTCATCTTCCATAGACTCTTGCATTTTACGGCTCTCCTCCAATTCTTCCTTAGCCATATCCCGCATGTCCACGTCTTTTTCATTCTCCAAAATTTCTTTGGCAGCATCTATATTCATAAGTACTTGTTTGTACTTGTGTAGTGCGTCCATTATTGGCTGTAAGTCTTTGTATTCTTTGTTAAATACCTTAAACTTTTTCATATCCGATATTACCGATGGGTCGCTCAGTTTTTGTTC
>JBEBIC010000229.1:0-4411 GCA_040080595.1 Bacteroidia bacterium
CATTAGAATTGCAAACTGATGTTGATAAGGAGACTATTTGGGCAAGTTTAGACCAAATAGCACAACTTTTTGGTAAGGATAAATCTGTGGTCTCGAGACATATAAAAAATATTTTTAATACTGAAGAGTTAGATATAAAAGCAGTTGTTGCAAAAAATGCAACAACTGCTTTAGACGGTAAAACATACCAAGTTACATTTTATAATCTTGACCTTATTTTGTCAGTTGGATATAGAGTAAATTCTAAGACAGCTACTAATTTCCGTAAATGGGCAACAGAAACATTAAAACAACACATTGTTAATGGTTACACAATTAACCAAAAACGCTTAGAACAAAACAAAGCCCAATTCCTTAAAACACTTGAAGATTTAAAAATACTTACCGAAAATAATCAGCAAATACAATCCAAGGATATCCTATCGCTTATTCAAAATTTTTCTAGTACTTTTTTTGCCTTAGATAGTTATGATAAAAATGAATTTCCAAGACAAGGTACTCAAAATGAAGTAAATACAACAGCCCAAGAATTAAAACAAGATTTAGCACAATTAAAAAACGAACTTATACGCAAAAGCGAAGCTACTGTACTTTTTGCCCAAGAAAAAACACAAGGCAATTTGGAAGGTATTTTTGGTAATGTTTTTCAATCGGTATTTGAGCAAGATGCTTACCCAAGCGTTGAAGAAAAAGCAGCGCATCTGTTGTATTTTGTTATAAAAAACCATCCTTTTAACGATGGTAATAAACGTAGTGGAGCTTTTAGTTTTATTTGGTTATTACACAAAGCGGGATATAATTTTAAAGATACAATAAGTCCCGAAACGCTTACCACTTTAACTATTTTAATTGCGACATCTAACCCCGAAGACAAAGAAAAAATGGTAGGGATTATTCTTTTATTATTGCAGACAAAAAAATAAATTTACACTTATTCAAAACATTCATACAATGCAAACACAATTCAAATTACTAAACAACACACGTGGTCATTTTATTAAGTTAGTACAAGGCTTAACTATTGAGCAATTAAATACTACACCCCAAGGTTGTACTAATAACATAGCTTGGAATTTAGGGCATATACTAGCAAGCCAATCTGGTTTATGCTATCGTTTGGCTGGAGTTCCTGCACTTACTGATAAAGATACGTGGAGTACTTTTAAAATAGGCACAAAACCTGAGCGATTATACACGCAAGCAGAAGTAGATAGTATAATAGCGCAACTACACACTTCAGCGGTGCAAATGGAGCAAGATTATAATAATGGTGTGTTTAAAACTTACACGCCTTACGTGGCGGCAGGCTTTGAGTTGAACAGTATTGAAGATGCAATAACGTACAACAACATACACGAGGCTTACCATTACGGTGTAGCTTCGGCAATTAAAAAAATGGTATAACAAAACAGTATAAAATTATAGAACACAATGCAATCACAAATTTTCATTAACCTAGCAGTAACTAATTTGGAAAAATCTATGGCGTTTTATACTGCTATGGGCTTTAGTAACAACCCACAATTTTCGGACGAATCAGGCAAATGTATGGTATGGAACGACTCCATATTTGTAATGATACTAACGCACGACAAGTTTAAAAACTTTACTAGCAAACCAATTGCGGATACTAAAAACAATATAGCAGCCTTGCTATCACTCTCAGTAGAAAGTGTAGAAAAAGTAAACGAAATAGTTGATAATGCAGTAAAAGTAGGAGGTGTAGAACCTACGCCATTTAAAGATTATGGCTTTATGCAACAACGCTCCATTGAAGATTTTGACGGACATACGTGGGAAATATTTTATATGGATATGAGTAAATTCCCTACAGAACAAGCGTAATACTTATTATAATTACGAATTAAAAATTACGAATTACGTTTGAATTTATTACCTTAAATATATTCACACCTTGGTGGCGGAGATGTGAATAAAAATTGGAAAAGCAACTATATAATAAATGGATACTACTGAGTTATTAAAAAAAGTACGCAAAATTGAAATTAAGTCCAAAGGACTTAGTGCGCAGTTGTTTTCGGGCGAATACAAAAGTGCATTTAAGGGCCGTGGAATGAGTTTTAGTGAAGTGCGCGAATACCAACCTGGCGACGATGTGCGTGCCATAGATTGGAACGTAACCGCACGTACCAACAATGCGCACATAAAAGTATATGAAGAGGAGCGAGAGCTTACTGTAATGTTATTGGTAGATATATCGGCGTCGGAAAATTTTGGTACACAAAAACAACTCAAACGAGAGTTAATAGCTGAGTTGGTTGCTACCATTGCGTTTTCGGCAATACAAAACAAAGACAAAGTAGGCGTGATGTTTTTTACTGATAAAATAGAAAAGTTTATTCCTCCCAAAAAAGGCAAAGGACACATACTACTTATAATACGTGAGCTATTAAATATTGAACCACAAAGCAAGCGTACCAACATAAGTACGGCTATTAAATATTTTTCGAGCGTTATAAAAAAACGAGCTACTACATTTTTAATTTCCGATTTTGAAAGCCCTGCTTTTGATGATGAACTTAAAATAGCATCAAAAAAACATACGTTTATAGCACTAAACATAAGCGACCAACGCGAAAAAGAACTACCCAACATAGGCCTAATACCTATGCTCGACAACGAAACAGGCGAGCAACGTTGGATAGATACCAGTAATGCTAACGTACGCCAGCAATACGCACAACACGCACAAGCACAACAACAAAAATTAACCACTATGTTCAAACGTTATGGCGTGCCTTGCGCACAGCTAAACACGTTAGACGATTACGTAATTCCACTTAGAAATGTATTTAAACAAAAAGCATAAACTGCAACACCTTGCCTTAGTATTGTGTGCACTAGTAGCAAGTTTTACAACGCTACATGCGCAACAACCTCAAGCTATTAAAACCACGGTAAGTGCTACTACTATACGCATAGGCGAGCAAGTAGTACTTACGCTACACGTACCTATACACGCCCAAGACAAGTTACAGCTTACCAAATATACTGATACTATAAACACGCACATAAGCGTAGCTAATATGTTGGTAGATACTGTAAAAGCGGGCGCTATGGATACATTGCACGTAAAGTATTTCATAACTTCGTTTGATAGTGGTTACTGGGCAATACCTCCAATTCCCTTGGTAATAAACAAAGACACGCTATATAGCGATATACATTTACTTACTGTAAATACTGTTGCGGTAGATACCACCAAGGACATAAAAGCGATAAAACCGCCTATGGACGCACCTTTTGCGTGGAAAGAAGTACTTCCTTATGTGGCAGGTATAGCTATACTAGGGGTGTTAATAGCATTGGCGTTATTTATTTACCGTAAATATTTTAAGAAAGAAAAACAACCCGAAACTCCAGTAATACCGCTTACTCCGCACGAATGGGCTATGCAACAATTAACGGCGATAGATACCCAACAACTGTGGCAACAAGGCTTTACCAAGGAATACCACTCAGGCATTGCCGATACCTTGCGTGAGTATTTGTACAAAGAATTTAAGTTTAATGCCTTGGAGCAAACCACCGCACAAACCAAGCGTAGTATTAAACATATTACCGCTATAAGCCATGATAATAAACGCCGACTAATAGATGTACTGGAACTTGCCGACATGGTAAAATTTGCCAAAGAAACCCCCATACAAGACGAACACGAAGCAAGCCTACGCTACGCCAAAACGTTTATAGATGGCGTAAATACTACATTAATGAACGAACGCAATGGTGCGGCATTGGATAGAGCGGAGTAGTTGTTTTATATAAAATTATAATAAGAGTGAAAAAAAATACTATTTCATATGAAGAAAATTCATTAAATTTAATAAAAGCTATTGATATAGCTATAGAGGTTATTAAAGAAATGCCCCCTAAGAGTATAAAAAAAGAAAGTTTCGATATCTTTTTGCAGTCTTATTTGGATTTCAAGCATGCTAGGCAGACAGCTGAGAAAAAATTCCAAAATAACAAAAGCTTATCGTATGATATCGAGGCTGTATTTACATACTTTCAAGAAGTAGCTGAAGAAACAACGAATTTGTTTTGGAAAAGAATAAAAGAAAGCGGGCTACCTTATAAGCGAGAAAATAGATTAGTGAAAATTTTAAAAAGAGGTAAAATAAAAAATGATATAGAGTTTGATTTCATCATTGATATTATACAGCCTTACGAAGCCGATAATATTATTACTACTAGCGATGTAATATTATTAAATAAAATGATAGCTGATTTCGAGAATAAAAAATAATAAAAAGGAAATAGAAGTGGAAAAATACAATAGTGAAGCAGTAAAAAATTGTGTGAAAACTTGGTTAAAACAGCATAACGAAAGTGAGGAGATTTTATCTGATAATGAATTACATATAGATGAAATAGATACATTAAAAAA
>JBEBIC010000230.1:0-4401 GCA_040080595.1 Bacteroidia bacterium
ACATAGAAACCTTGTAGGTACAATAACACTTATAAAATAAAATAAAACCGTATTTATAATTTAAAAAAAATTCAAAATAACACTTACTAAAAAAAACTAAAAATGAAAAAACACACCAACGAACCAAGAAGCGAAAACTCTTTTGTCTTAATTAATCAAGTGGTAGATTTATGGAATAACGAAATGCTATTAATACTAAAACAACATAATTTATCTCATGCCGAATTTACAATATTATCAAGTATTTACTCATTTAACCGCTTAAAAAATAAAAATGCGAGTCAGGTAGATATATGCAATTATGCGGGTATTAAACAAATGAATGCCTCTATACTATTACGCAAATTACAAGAGCGCAAATTTATATCTCGCAAAGAACACCCAGTTGATACACGTGCCAAAACAGTACATTTAACACCATTAGGCGAGCAAAAAGCAATTAAAATTTTAGCCGAGTTAGATACTTTAAACTACCACTTTTTTCAATTAACTAAAGAAAGCGAAATAGTTTTTGTTAATAAACTACAAGCGTTAAGAGATAATAACCGTAACTAAATTTGAAAATAAGGTAATTTTTGAAAAATTACTTTACACACTTTTTTAGGACAGTAGCTATTTTTTCACCGTTTAACAAAGCGTATTCCATACTACATTTTTATAATTAGTTCCGTTTTACATCACAACGCCCGCTATAAGCGGGCGTTGTGATGTAAAATGAAGTTAAACTCGTATTACTTAGCTAAAGCAGCCGCAGTAATATAATCGCGGTTCATGCGTGCTATGTTGCTTATGCTTATTCCTTTAGGGCATTCAGCTTCGCAAGCACCTGTGTTAGTACAGCTGCCAAAACCTTCTACTTCCATTTGGTTTACCATTGCTAACACACGTTCGTTGCGCTCAGTTTGTCCTTGTGGTAATAAGGCGTATTGCGATACTTTAGCTGATACAAATAACGATGCAGAAGCATTTTTGCAGGCTGCAACGCAAGCTCCACAACCTATACAGGCCGCTGCTGCAAATGCCATATCAGCATCTTCTTTATTAATAGGAATATTGTTGGCATCTTTTACTTGCCCAGTACTTACTGATATAAATCCGCCTGCTGCTTGTATGTTATCAAACGCACTTCTATCTACTATTAAATCTTTTAATACAGGAAATGCTTTGGCACGAAACGGCTCTATGTTTATAGTTTCGCCATCTTTAAAGTTACGCATATACAATTGGCAAGTAGTGCTTAAACCTATTGGCCCGTGCGCTCTACCATTAATGTGCATACTGCATGTACCGCATATACCCTCACGGCAATCGTGGTCAAACGCTACAGGCTCATCGCCTTTGTGTATTAACTCTTCGTTAAGTTGATCCATCATTTCAAGGAACGACATGTTTTCGTTAATGCCATCGATGTTATAATCGACCATTTTCCCTTGTGCTTTATTGTTGGCTTGTCGCCATATTTGTAATGTAAATTTCATATCAATTGAGTATTAAAAGATTATTTATAGCTACGCACTTGTAATTTAATGTTTTCGTATTTCAAGTCTTCCTTGTGCAATATTGGGTCTGCTCCTACTGCGGTGTGTTCCCAAGCGGCAACATACGCATATAACTCATCGTTACGTTTTGCTTCGCCTTCGTCCTGGTATTCGGTACGGAAGTGTCCTCCGCACGATTCCTCACGCATTAAGGCATCTAATACCATAAGTTCTCCAAGTTCAATAAAATCGGCAACACGGGCTGCTTTTTCTAAATCGGGGTTTAACGAATCGGCAGTACCCGATACTTTAACATCTTTCCAAAATGCTTCACGCAACTCTTTAATCATAACACGTGCTTGGGTTAAGCCCTCTTTAGTACGTGCCATACCACAATGGTTCCACATTATTTTACCTAATTCTTTGTGAAACTCATCAACAGTACGATTACCTTTTATGTTTAATAATGTAGATAAACGGTCTTTAACAGCGTTCTCAGCCTCAGCAAATGCGGCGTGATTGGTATCTATTGCTTTTGTAAATATTTCGCCAGCCAAATAGTTTCCTATAGTGTAAGGCAATACAAAATAACCATCGGCCAAACCTTGCATAAGTGCTGATGCACCAAGACGGTTAGCACCGTGATCGCTAAAGTTACATTCGCCCGCTGCATATAAACCATTTACGGTAGTCATCAATTCATAATCCACCCATAAACCGCCCATGGTATAGTGCACCGCAGGATATATGCGCATAGGCACTTCGTAAGGGTTTTCGTTGGTAATGTGTTTGTACATATCAAACAAGTTACCGTAACTTGCTTTAATGCTTTCCAAACCTTTACGTTTTATAGCATCAGCAAAATCTAAGTAAACAGATAAACCACTTTCGCCTACACCACGGCCATCATCGCAGGCTTCTTTGGCAGCACGGCTCGCAATGTCGCGGGGTGCTAAGTTACCAAACGATGGATATTTACGCTCTAAGTAATAATCGCGGTCTTCTTCGGCTATTTGACGAGGATCTTTCTTGCAATCTTCTTTGCGTTTAGGTACCCATATACGACCATCGTTACGCAACGATTCGCTCATTAACGTAAGTTTAGATTGATTGTCGCCGTTTACAGGCACACAAGTTGGGTGTATTTGCGTAAAACAAGGGTTGCCAAATGCAGCACCTTTTTTGTGTGCTTTCCAAGCCGCAGTAACGTTGCAACCCATGGCATTAGTACTTAAAAAGAATACGTTACCGTAGCCACCTGTAGCTAATACTACTGCGTGACCAAAGTGGCGCTCTAGCTCGCCAGTAACGGAGTTACGAGCAATAATTCCACGTGCTTTACCATCTATAGTAACCACTTCGTGCATTTCGTGGCGACCGTACATTTTTACAGTACCTAACCCCACTTGACGCATCATAGCTGAGTACGCTCCTAATAATAATTGCTGACCAGTTTGTCCTGCTGCGTAAAATGTACGAGATACTTGCGAACCACCAAATGAGCGGTTATCTAACAATCCTCCGTATTCACGTGCAAATGGTACGCCTTGTGCCACGCATTGGTCAATAATACCTGTTGATACTTCGGCCAAACGATGTACGTTTCCTTCTCTTGCACGGAAATCGCCTCCTTTAATAGTATCGTAAAACAAACGATGTACGCTATCGCCATCGTTCTTGTAATTTTTAGCGGAGTTAATACCGCCTTGTGCTGCTATACTGTGTGCACGACGGGCGCTATCTTGGTAACAAAATACTTTTACGGAGTAACCTAACTCGGCAAAACTTGCTGCTGCTGATGCGCCTGCAAGCCCTGAGCCAACTACTATAATTTCTAATTTACGTTTGTTGGCAGGGTTTACTAATTTGGCTTCGCCTTTGTATTTTTCCCATTTTTGGTCTAATGGGCCTGTAGGTATTTTTGAATCTAATGTCATAATTAAATAAGTAGTTTAAAAGTTAAATTAACTCGATGCTTAATAAATAAAAGTAAAGTGGCATAGCTGCAAATGCAATGGGAATGGCTATTCCAAACACATACACTCCTATAAACTGTATAGTTTTGGTATAACGGTTGTGATTAAACCCAACGGTTTGAAACGCACTTTGAAACCCATGTACTAAGTGAAACGCTAATGCAGCCATTGCTAATACATACAAAAGCACTAAGCCAATGTTTTCGAACTCTTCGGCAACTTCTTTGTACAAATCTTTTACTATTACTACACGTGTAGTGTTATCGTTAGTAAAGTATTCTAATTTTTTGTCTTTGATGGTACCGTCGTAAGCTGCGGCAGTTTGTGTACCGTCTATTAAACTTACTTCGTACTTGGTGTAAGGTATGTGCCCAAACTTATACTCCGCCCAAAAGTTAGTCATGTGGGTTACAATAAATACTAAAATAACAGTACCCAATATACCCATATTACGGCTTGCCCAAGGGCTGTTAGCACTGGCTTTTTCTACGTTATATTTTACTGGACGTGCTTTGCTGTTTTTGTAAGCAAGGTGTAATCCTTTAAATGCGTGCCAAATAATCATAGCATACAAACCATACGATACAAACTTAATAGGCGGAAACGTAGTCATAAATACTGCGTACTCATTAAACGCTAAGCCAGCATCGTGGTGGAATAACTGGAAATTACCTACTAAATGCACTATTAAAAATACGCACAAGAATATACCTGTAAGCGCCATTGTTAATTTTTGCCCAATGCCTGAGCTTAAAAATCCGATTTTGTTTTTTACTTCCATTTGTTTTTGTTGTTAATTGATTTAGTTTAGTTATATATGTAATTGAAACGAGGATATTTATTTATAAAAACGTTAGTACAAAAGTAACAGAGAGAGTTACACGGCAAAATTTATTTTATCTGTGTGCAAATTTACACTTTGAATATATTGCAAACATCATAACTAG
>JBEBIC010000033.1:0-18357 GCA_040080595.1 Bacteroidia bacterium
AATTAGTTCCACAACACCATTCAATTTAAAACATAATGCCTTATAATATTTTTGAATTTCTTTGTGCTCTTCGGCTTTTAATTGATTTTCTAAAATAGTTCTGTTAATTGAATTTGCTTCATTCATCTGACGTTTTAGGTCAGATAAATGTTTGTTATTATTATATTGTTGAACAAGTATTTGTTCGTTTATCTTTCTTGATTTATAAGAATTTACGGCAGTAAAAACACCAATTCCTCTATCTACGTTTGACAGTTGTACTTTTTCTAAACTCATTGTTTTATTGTTTTTTAACCCGCTCGTCTCGCAGCAGTGATTAAAAAAATAGCGTGAGACAGCTGCTGTAAACTTGTAATTGAGGTGGTAGAAGACCTTGCACCAAGTACAGCAACGCTCACGCATAATATTGCGTGAGCGTTGGCATATACTCCCTGTGCATATTGAATTTTCTACCTTTCAATTACAGGATGATATAGCAAACGCTATTTGTTATTGTTTGCTAAAGTAATAATAAAAACCAAAATGGTTAAACTATTTTAGCCCAATACTTGTGTTACCGTACCAACACCTCGCTAGGTATTTCGCCTACTTTGGTAGTGCTTAGTAAGGTGTAGTTGGTTAAATCGTATTTATATACATACCCTCGTTGCGAAAAATCTAACGCATCACACAGTATTAATTGGTTGTTTTTGGTATCTATATTAAAGTTGTAAAACACGTGTGTTCCTTTGGCTACAACGGTTTGAAAAGCATTAGTAATTTTGTTTAATTTAAGTATATCGCCTTTTAATAAATAAATATCATCGTGTGTAGCATCATAAGCTATGTGCATGTGGTCGCTTACTGAAGTAAAATTTATAGTTTGCGTTACGGTGTTTGTACTCGTGTTTACGTAGGCTACACTGTTGGGTTGTGTATTATAATCGCCACACAATACCCACACATTATTTGCATTGTCTTTGGCTATGTCGGTTACGGCTTCGCTAAGTGTTATGGTGCTTTCCACGGTATTGGTTACTGTATTTATTACGTATAAATAATTATTACTAACATTGGTTACATATACTTTGTTGCGTACTTGCACCATTTTTTCGCTCCAACCGTTTATCATTATACTATCGGTTATGGTGTTGGTTTGCGTATTTATTTCATATACATAATTAGTGGTATTGGTCAATTTTAAATTACTTACATACGCCTTGTTATTGCCTATTGGCAGTATGTAGCGGGGAGATGATATGCCACGCAGCGTAGTTATGGATTTAAAATCAGGCGCATTTACTACTTCTATTTTAGCACTCCCATTTACGGCTATGTAATATTTATTATCTATATAAGTTATGCTTTGGGCTACATTACCTAGCGGACGATTGTTAGCGGTTTTAAACATATCTAAGGTAACACTACCATCAGTTTCAACACGAGAAATACTTGCTTCACCGTTAGGGAAAACACCCTCATTACACACCAACAAAAAACTATTGGCTGTGATAGTAGGTGTAGTTGCAACAGGTTCGGCTACTGGCGGTTTATCTTTTTTGCAGGCGAATAATAATGTGGTGATAAGGAGTGTGAGTAGTGTTGTTTTTTTCATTATAATGTATAGGTAAGTTGTAAGCTGTAATTACGTAGCGGTTGCGGGCGATAGGCTACTATTGCATAATTAGCATTACTTATGTTTTGCGCTACAATATGTATAGCAAGCGTATGTTTTTTTAATGCTTGCGTGTAGCCCAATGCTACATTACTTAAGCCATAAGCAGGCAAAAAGCTATAATTATCAGTGCTTGTGGCACGCCAGCTGGTGTATATGTGCGTGTAGGTAAGTGCAAGGTTAGTATTAAACGTAAGTATAGCATTACTTTTAAGTTGCACTATTGGGCTGTATATAAGTTGCCTGCCTACGCTAGCATCGTTGGTAGTGGTACTTTGTAGCACTACCGATTTGTTATAGCCCAAATATTCGTTAATGCTTAATGTAAATTTACGCCAACTAATAGTTGAACTTACGTGCGCATCATAACCATATTGCGCTACGCTTTTTATGTTTTGCGGAGTAAATATTCCGTTGTTAGGCGAGGGTATCCACTGTATCATATCTACCAATTTTTTGTAGTACGGATACACACTCAATCTAATATTGTAGCGGTATGTGTCAAGTAATAGATAGTGTAATTTTAGTTCGGCATAGTGTACGTATTCGGGTTTTAAGTTTGCGTTACCACCTACGCTCCAGTACCTATCGTTAAGGGTTGGATATCTATAATTATTACCTACCGCTATGTTGTAATATAGTTTGCGTAATACAGTTCCATTTGCGCTAAGGCTTGCTATTGTTGGTGTGTAGCCATAGTTAATAAATGTTTGCAGGGCATTAGCCGTACACCTAATACTACGCAACGTAACTGCGTAGTTAAGTGCAATTGTATTTTCGTACTGATGCCTTTTGCCCGTATAATTATTAGTAATAGCAGTATAACCATAATTATTGCTAGTGGCTGTAAACCGCTGTGCGTAAGCATTCCACTCCTTGGTGTAAGTAAGTGTAGCCACGTTTGTATTTACGGTATTGGTGCTGTATATGTTAGCTTGCTTGTTTTGGTAGTTAAGTACTTCGTTCATTTTACTAAAAACACCGCTTATACTTTGTTTGTTTTTAAAAGTGTAAGTAGCGTTCAACATTGCACGTAGGCTACTGTCTTGTTGGGTTTCGTAAGCATTGGTGGTAAGTAGTGTTGGCGGTATTTGGCGGTTGTTATACGTGTACCACACCGCCGTGTTTACTTGCCATTTGTTTTTGGTGTAGCGCAATTCTTCATACACATTAGCACCTTTGGTATGTGCGTTGTGTTGCTTTAGTAGCAAGCGTTGCGCAGTACTTACATCGTCTATATAATTATAGTTATTATTGTTATACGTATAATTAATATGTGTAAATGATTTTATAGTATGCTTGCCCAGCCTTAGTTGCAGGGCTTGCGCCGTGTTGTTAAGTGTAGTTGCTGATGCCTGTACTTTTAACCAATGTACTGCGCTATCGGCAATGGCCATAGTAACGCTACCGCCCAAACCACCAGTAATAGCAGTACTCACGGCAGATTCATTTAACATACTATTACCAAACAATGCTCCTTGCAACAAACTAAAATCGTTTTGCCCAAGCATTGCATTATTTATTTTTACGCCATTCCACACCGTGTTTATTTGGCTTGCCGTACTGCCTCTAATGCTAAGTGTAGCAAGCATACCTGGGCTTGCTTGCTTTACAAAATAAGGAGTGTTTTGTTGTATATTTTCGCTGGCGTTTCCTGTACCATTTATAGCGTAAGGCGCAGGTATTGTGGTACGCTTATCGCTTATATTTACTTCGTTTAAATGCAAAGTATCTGTTGTTTTTTGTGCAAATAAAGGCAAGGCTACTACTAACCACAGCCCAATACTAGCCAATGTTTTGCTCAAAAAACGAATCAAACGAAATTAAATAAATGTAGTGTTCATAACCGTAGCTTCGCCTGTGGTGCATATTGCGTCTGTGGCTAGGTCTATAAGCTGCGTTTCTACTACGGCACGGTGCTTTTCGGGCATTACTTCTTTTACTACAAAACGTGCTTCGTACTGTACATTTACATACATTGGTTTTAAAAACGATAACGATTGTTTTAAATAAATAGTGCCTTCGCCAGGAAACAATACGCCAAATACTTTACTAAAAATACATGCGCCCAACATACCGTGCATTATGGGTTGTTTGAATAGAGTGGTAGCTGCAAATTCAGCATCTAAGTGTACAGGGTTTTTGTCGCCTGTAACATTAGCAAATGCAACAATATCAGCTTGTGTAAAGCTAAATGCGTGGGCGTAAGTGTCGTTTACTTGTATCATAGTAGTTGGTTTTTAGGTTAGTCAAATATAACTATTTATACTATCTTTGAGAGAGGAAATATAACGTGTAAAAAAAATGGTCTTGCATAAATTATGCAAGACCATTTTTTTTGTAAGTAACGTTATCTACTCAATAATTATTTTTCGTGTAAATTTAGCATGATTGTTTTCAACCGAAACAAAATACATTCCTTTGCTAAAATCATTAGTATTAATAGTTGTTTTAGAGGATAATAAATTATGTAAAAAAACCACTTGCCCTAAGGTATTTGATATTTTAATCGTTGTAGCACCTTCACTAAAATCTAACAACTCTATGTTTAAAACTTCATTAGCAGGATTTGGAAATACATTAATATTATTTTGAGTTGCTACATTGTTTCCAATAGCATTTAACGAAGAGCAATCTACTTTATAGACAGCTTTGGTAGCTGACGCATTACTTGTTCTAAGAATGGCTAAAATTCCGCTAGCTGTTTGGCGTATTGTAACAGGATTGGGAAGATCAGTATAAGATTGCATAGCAAATGTTGTCCCATTAACATATATCAATCCGTTAACACTTCCATTTCTACCTTTATAATATAAATCATTTCCACAAGAGGCAGCTTCGCCTAATAATGTTTGATCTAATCCACTCATATTAAACACTGATGCTGGTCCACTTTTTATTTTTTTAGTCCCTACTAATGTTCCGTCGGTTACCCATAATGCTTTATTTACAGCCAGTGTACGAGAGGTGTCGTATGCCGAAAAATAAACTAACGAATTAGTAGTTACTCCACCAGCATAATTATTAGCGGGAAATGAATTGGCAAAAGTTCCAAAATTTAATGAGGTTGCAGTTGCAACACCTGCATTAATTGATACATATTCGTTAGCGCCACTATTGTCTTTTGTAACTGCTATAATACCATTAGGTGTACCGCCTATTACTTTTAGTATGTATTTAGTAGAGTCCATTTCGGTATAAAAAACTGTTTTAATTCCACTATTACTTACTTTATATATTTTAGATACGCCTAAAGCCGTTGATCCAAAAGGAGTACAATAATAATATTCATTGTTATATACAATTCCTTTATCATAATTACTCGTATTAGAAGCGGAGTCTAAAGTAGTAATATTACCCGTGGATAAATCAATTCGCTTTAACACACCAGTTGTAGTCAAAACTATATTTTGATAAATAATTGAATGAGTAGTGTGCGACATGTCAGTAATACCAACACCTGTATTTGATTGCCTTGTAGCCAAAGTTACAATACTTGATGGGGAAGAATAATCAGTTTTGTAAATTTTATCATTTGTTCTAAAATAGGTAGAATTTCCTTTATGAAAATAATCCAAAAGTATAACATTGCCAAGCGTATAACCCGCCATTGGCAATTGCCCGCCAGTAATATCTATTTGATTAGTACCGTCAAATAGTTTAAAAGGGGAGCCACTGGCTACAGGAAATATTCCTTTGCCATTATTCCAAATCATGGTTTGAATAGGGTCGGCGGTTAATGTAGTAAGAAGTGTAGCATTGTTACTGGGATCAATTTTCATTAGCGTTAAAGCGGGATAATTAACTACATAATAATTTAACGAGTCGGCAGCAACCTTACCAAAATTGGTAGTTGCGCCATTAGGTTGATAAATGTTTGTAGGTTGCGAAAAACTGATTGCTGCTAAGCAGCTAAATGTGGCGATTGTAAGTAATTGTTTTTTCATAATAATTTGGTTTTAGAATATTAACAAATATAAGGCGATAATAATAGTTGTGATATACTCACTTTAGAGTATTTTTTAAACTAATAAGTATGTACAAAAATCAATCATATTAATTTGTGTAAAGCTAAATGCTTGAGCGTAAGTGTAGTTTACTGGTAGCATAGTAGTTGGTTCTTAGGCTAGATAACCTAACTATTTATGCTATCTTTGAGAGAGGACTAATCAATTACGAATTAAAAAATACAAATTACGTTTATACAGCAACAACTAATTATAATTACCTATGACCAAACTACTCACCACACTTACGTTCATCGCTACACTATTATTATATAATTGCAATAAAAAAAGTAACCCCGAAGAACAACCGCCAGTAACCGCCACGCCTCTTACACCTGCATCAACCGCTACTCCTACCACAGGTAAAGACCTTAGTACTACCTATGGTTATAATTTGTTAGATAAAATTAAAGGCATTTGGGCAGGGCCTGTAACCTCTACCACGCCCTTAGGAGGCTTTGCCGAATGGATTGTAGATTTTAGACCCAATGCCGAAAATCAAATTTCGGCCAAGAACGAATTGGATACACTCAACGATATTTTCATGTCGTTTTTTATAGTAAAACATAACAACGAATATAAGTTGGCATTTAGGAACGGCGGTGGGTTTGCAGGCAAACAACGAGTGTCGTATATGCTAGCGGATAGCGTAGTGGAAACATCAAACCGTTGGTACTACCGTTTTGCAGAAGTAGTAAAAGGAAAAAACAGAGCCTATAGCGAGGTTATATTTAGTGCCGATAGTGTGTATTTAAAATCATATACCAACAAATACAATACGCAAAGTAGTTCTACACCACACATGGTATGGAGTGCTAAATTACAAGACGCAACATCTTGCGCAGCAGCGGTTACGCAGTTTTCATTCCCTAAAAAAACACTTACTAAAGATTTTTCAACCACGTTTGCAAGCGTTACCGAAGCTATCTACTATGCTACATCAGGCGTACCACAAGGCGACCCTTACCCCGAAACGGCACAACCTTATGTGGGCAAAACTACTGCTACATTTACGTTTGCAAGTAATTACACTCCTAACCCCAACAAAAAAGTGTTGCTTATTGTTACCACACAGCCTTTGTTTAGTGGGTTTATGTTTAATAGTGGTAATTTAAAATACAGGTCGCGCTACGTTATAGTAGGTGCTAATGCCAATAATTTTGCATTTAATTATATGCACCCTGGTACGTACTATTATTACGCTTTGTATGATGCTGATGGCAACAACACATTTAATAGTGGAGATTGGATAAGTACCGCCAACACTACCTTTGCACTTGCTACACAAGGTACAACAAGCACTACTACACAAATAAATTTTACTATTCCGTAAAGCTATTTTATGTAATTTAATTTTCTGTATTTAATCATAAAAAAACAGATTGAAAAAATGTTATATTTGCTCAACGCATCAACTATTTATACTACACTCCCATGGCAATTTTAGGCAGCTTATTAAAACAAACACTTACCTTTAGTAAAACTATAGAAAGCATAAATCCTGTACACGAAAAACCGCACCGTGTGCAACGTCGTGTATTAAAAAAACTACTCAAAAAAGCACAATTTACTGGCTTTGGGCTTACTTATAATTTTGAAAACATAATAAACGCACGCCACCCTGTAAAGGAGTTTCAGCGTACTGTACCTGTGCACGATTACGACAGTATGTATGCCAAATGGTGGTATAAAATGGTAGAAAAAGAAGAGGTAAATGTGTGTTGGCCTACCGCTATTAAATACTATGCACTAAGCTCGGGTACATCGGGCGCACCAAGCAAATACATACCAGTATCGCCTGAGCAAATACGCAAAATTCGTAGAGCTGTATTGGGTTCATTACTCTCATTGCGCAATTATGATTTGCCCGCCGCCACATTTAGCAAAGGCGTATTAACAATAGGCGGAAGCACCGATTTAACACAAGAGCGTAACTATTACAAAGGCGATTTATCAGGCATTACCATTAGCAACGTACCTTTTTGGATACAGCGTTACAAAACCATTCCTACCGAAATAAGCAACGAAAAAGATTGGACCGCCAAAATTGAAAAAATAATTGAAGCCGCACCTACGTGGGATATAGGCATTGTATGTGGCGTTCCTGCTTGGATACAGCTCATATTCGAAAAAATTATTGACCGTTATAATCTTACTACCATACACGATTTGTGGCCTAACCTAAAAGTATTTATACATGGAGGTGTAGCTTTTGAACCCTACCGAAAATCGTTTGAACGTCTTATTAGCCAGCCTTTGGTGTATGTAGATACCTACTTAGCGTCGGAAGGTTTTATAGCTTACACTGCTCGCCCTGATGGGCAAGGAATGCGCCTAGTGCTTAACAACGGTATGTTTTATGAGTTTGTACCCTTTAACGATAAAAACTTTGATGATGAGGGCAAAATGATTGAAAAGCCCGAAACACTTTACTTAAATGAGGTGCAAGAAAACGTAGAATATGCGTTACTCATTACCACCTCATCGGGCGCATGGCGTTACTTAATAGGCGATACTGTAAAGTTTACTAACGTAGAAAAATGCGAGATAATAATAACAGGACGTACCAAACATTTTTTGAGTATGTGTGGCGAGCATTTATCTGTAGATAATATGAACACTGCAGTTACTGCGCTTTCCAACACATTAAATATTTCTATACCTGAATATACCGTTATTGGTACTAACGAAGACGGTAAGTTTTATCACGATTGGTACATAGGTACTAATGATGCCGTAAGCGATGTAGCGCAAGTAAAACACATTATTGATACTACTTTGTGCGAAGTAAACGACGATTATATAACCGAACGCCAACACGCCCTAAAAGACATACGCATACACGTAATACCTACTACTATTTTTTACGATTGGATGCGTAAAAATGGCAAAGAAGGTGGGCAACACAAAGTGCCACGTGTGCTTAAAGGTGCGCAACAAAAAGACTGGCAACACTACGTAAATGAACAAACGAAGTAATACTACACACGCATGATTACTTCCATAACCCAAGGCATTGTACTGGGTATTATTCTTAGTTTTTTAATAGGGCCAGTGTTTTTTTTGCTACTCAAATTAAGCATGGAGCAAGGGCAACGCCAAGCTGCTATATTTGATGTAGGCGTAATAGCAAGCGATGTAGTAGTAATACTATTGGCGTATTTTGGCTTGAGCGAAGTAATGCAAAACCCTGTAGTACAAAAAACAATAGGTACGCTTGGTGGGGCTATACTTATAATAACAGCTATTGTAGCATTAATAAAACGCAACAAACAACCTAGTACTCTTACACCTGTGCTTACCAAAAAAAGTACACTTATGCGCAATGGTTTTTTGTTAAATATTAGTAATCCGTTTGTATGGCTGTTTTGGATAGCCAGTATTGGCGGCGCTGCTGGAGCGTATGCACAACACAAGGTATATATTATTAATTACTTTGTAGCCTGCATTATAACCTGTATAGCCTTTGATGTATTAAAAATAAAACTAGCTACTTTCCTCAAACAATTTCTTACGCCCAAGCGTTTGCTTAATGTAAACATAGGCGTTCAATTGTTTTTAATAGCTTTTGGCATTATGCTTATTGTAAAAGTATTTGTAAAGTTATAAGTAGTTAATTATGAATTAAAAATTACTACTTGTAATCAATCGTTTATGAGTACAAAAAAATGCATCAAACAATTACTTACCAATAACTCCATTATGACCGACAAACCAAATTTTATAGAACCCTTATTAGATAGCGCAGAAGACTATGCCAAAACCAGTGTGCAGTTAGCAAAACTACAACTGGTTGATAAAACGGCTAGTTTAACCTCAACACTTATTTCGCGCGGTATTGCTTTTTTATCGCTACTTATTTGCCTTGTTATTACTAATATTGGTGTTGCGCTATGGTTAGGAAATATGCTGGGCAAAAGTTATTATGGTTTTTTTGCAGTAGCACTATTTTATGGTTGTGTAGGAAGTATTGTGTATTATTTTATGCACGCTAGTATTAAAACAAAAGTGAGTAATGCAGTAATTACACAACTGCTAAAGTAAAAAACTATGGAACAAATAACCACTACCGCCCAATTACATACTGCTATACAATTATTAAAAACTGAACAACAAAACAAAGGGGTGCTACTTAAAGAGCAAGCCAAAATTACCTACGAAAGTTTAAAACCAGCCAACTTAATAAAACACGCTTTAAACGAAATTGTAAGTGTACCCGACCTAAAAGAAAACATATTTGCAACTACACTAAGCCTTGCAGCTGGTTATTTATCTAAAAAAGCAATGATAGGTACTACCATTAATCCCATAAAACAATTGTTGGGAACGTTGCTACAAATGGGGGTTACAAGTGTATTAGCCAATAATAAAGAAGGCATAATGAGCGCAGTTAAAACAGGTTTATCGCAACTAATAACTCATTTTTCAACCCAACAAAACGACCCCACAAATGAGCAACAACGCCAATAGTACCACCGTATTACCATTTTATGCTAAGGCAACTCTTATACTTGTTGGGCTTTTTATATTTACTACTATCTTATATACACTACAAGATATTATAATACCCATTATTTATTCCACGATTATTGCTATTGTACTTAGCCCAGTGGTTAATTTTTTGGTACATAAACGTATGAACAGACTTCTTGCCATAAGCATTACTGTAGTAAGTATAGTGTTGTGTACATTGCTTTTAGTTGTACTGTTATCAAGCCAATTAGTACAATTTGCTGATGCAATACCCAAATTAATAGCTGTGTTTAAACAATTGTTAAGTGATACCATACTATGGACATCACAACATTTTAACATAAGTACAACTGAACTTCAAAAAATAATAACGAAAAAAAATACTGAGTTATTAAACGCATCAAGTTCAAGCATAGGTGCAACAATTGCTACAACAGGTAGTGCGCTTGTGGTGTTATTTTTAATACCTGTGTATGTATTTATGATATTGGTTTACCAACCTTTATTAATAGAATTTACACATAAATTATTTAGCATTAATAAGCACCAAAGTCTTAACAAAGTACTTAGTGCCACTAAGCAAGTTATACAAAGTTATTTAGTGGGATTACTACTAGAGGCTACTATTGTAGCTGTACTAAACTCTGTAAGTTTGCTTATTATAGGGATAGATTATGCAATATTACTTGGGGTTATTGGTGCAATATTAAACATTATACCTTATGTGGGAGGCTTGGTAGCAGTAGCTTTACCTATGCTTATTGCATTGGCTACACAGTCGCCATCGGTTGCTATAGTTGTGTTTGTTGTTTATATGATTATTCAACTTATTGATAACAATTATATAGTACCAAAAGTAGTGGCATCTAAAGTGCAGATTAACGCCTTAGTATCCATTATTGTAGTAATTGTAGGTAGTGCGTTGTGGGGCATTAATGGTATGTTTCTGTCAATACCCATTATTGCTATCATAAAAGTAATATGCGATAATATAGATGCGCTCAACCCTTGGGGGTATCTACTTGGAGAAATGCCTGAACCCTTGGTAAGTCCAGTAAAAAAGCGAAAAAAAATAGTATGAGATAACTAAACTATTTTAAGATGCTACCGTTCCATCATTGCCACCACCTTATTTGCCCAATGCGTAGGCGTGTAGCTATTGCCTAACACATTGCTTTGTACGCTCATTGCCTCTAGTTCAGTAGTTGAAAGTTGTGTACATTTTAGTAGTGCGTTTTTTAAACTTTCTACATTGTTGGGTTCACATTCAACACCATTAGCCGTAGTTAAAAACAATTCCTTAGCACCTACCGCACTGCTTAGTACCATAGGAAAACCAGCAGCAGCAAACTCGTGTACCACAACTCCCCAAGGCTCAATACTACTAGGTAGTACAAACACATCAGTATCTTTTATTATTTGCTCCATTACCGCAGGTTGTACAAAACCAAAATGTTTTATACGTGGGTTATTATATGCTACGTGTTGGCTGAGCGAAGTCGAAGCCCCTGTACCCACACACCACAGTTCCCAGTCCATAGCGGGGTTTTCGTTGCACAATTGTATAAACGCTTGCCACAAAGTTTCTATGCCCTTATACGCCACGTATCGCCCCGAATATACAAAGCGACGAGGCGTTGTTTTGGTTAATTTGTATGCTGCATATTTTTTATACAAATCATCAAAGTACGCTACATTAGCCGAATACACGCCTAAGTGCACTTGCGTAGGTGCAAAGCCCATATTTAACGCTAATGTTTTTTGTTGCTCGCCTGCTACAAATACATGTTTAAAATAAGGCGTTATACGCACTCGTGCATACACGCTACCCAAACGTTGCTTGAGGCTTCCTGTCCATTTATTATCAAAACACAATACGGCATGTACACTTTGTAAGTGGCGTACTACGTGCAAATACTTACTATTGTTCCAACCTGCGCAATAAATAAGTTGGGGTTGTAATGCGCTAACGGCAGTTAATAATTGTGCCGCAGTATAATCACTTTCGTTATAAAAATGTAACCCTTGCACAGTATTAAATTCAAACGGAGCATCTTTATTTACGGCTAATCTAAACACATGTACTGCCACATTATGTTGGGTTATTAATGCCTGTAAGCAAGCTATAGTATAGCCCGCCAGTTCGGGGTACAGTACTACAATGGTGCGTTGCTTAGATGTGTGCATAGTAGTTGTTTTGTAAATAAAATAACACAACTCTAATTATAAAAAAGAGTTGTGTTAAATGATTGTGATTAATAAACACTTGGTTTTAATCGTAATTCGTAATTTTTAATTCGTAATTAAATAAAAGTGTGTGCCCACGACGAGATTCGAACTCGCAGAATCCACCCCCTCAAGATGGTGCGTCTACCAATTTCGCCACGTGAGCATAGCCAGTAGTTTTTGTTTTAACTAAATTTAAAAACTACTAATATTCGTCTTCGTTAAAGAAAAAATCGTCCTTACTTGGATAATCGGGCCAAATATCTTCTATTGTTTCGTATGCTTCGCCCTCGTCGTCTATTTCTTGCAAGTTTTCTATCACCTCCAACGGTGCCCCCGAACGCATTGCAAAATCTATCAATTCTTCTTTGGTAGCAGGCCAAGGCGCATCTTCAAGATACGATGCTAATTCTAATGTCCAGTACATATTGTGATTTGTTTTAGGTGATATATTTAAGACTGCGAAATAATAAAAATATTTGATTAATGCCAATATAAATATGCGCTAAATGAAAACTAATTACAAAACAATGTAAAATAGCACATTTGCACTACCAAAAATGCACTATAAATACTACTTTCGTTACTAATTAATACACTTATTACTTTTACATTATGCACAACGTACTTACTCAATCTAACTTTAATTTTCCTAATCAAACCAACTATTACAAAGGTAAAGTACGCGATGTATATACCATAAACAATGATGTACTGGTAATGATAGCAAGCGATAGAATATCGGCGTTTGATGTGGTGTTACCTAAAGGCATTCCGTACAAGGGACAAATTTTAAATCAAATAGCAGCGCATTTTTTAAAAGCAACTGCTGATATACTTCCCAACTGGACTATTACAAGCCCCGACCCACAAGTTACCATTGGCAAGCGTTGCGAACCATTTAAAGTAGAAATGGTAGTACGTGGCTACCTAAGCGGACACGCTGCACGCACCTACAGCAGTGGCTTGCGTACAATATGTGGCGTAACTATGCCTGAGGGTATGAAAGAAAATGATAAGTTTCCAACACCAATAATAACGCCTACTACCAAGGCAAGCATAGGACACGACGAAGATATAAGCCGTGCCGAAATAATAGCGCAAGGTATAGTATCAGCGCAAGATTATGCAGCGCTAGAACGCCTTACCTTAGCACTATACGCACGTGGCACCGAAATGGCAGCTGCACAAGGTTTGCTATTGGTAGATACTAAATACGAATTTGGAAAAATAGGCAATACCATTTATTTAATGGACGAAATACACACGCCCGACTCATCGCGCTATTTTTATGCTGATGGTTATGCGGAACGCCAAGCCAATGGCGAAGAACAAAAACAATTAAGCAAAGAATTTGTGCGTCAATGGTTAATTGCAAATAATTTTATGGGCAAAGAAGGACAGCAAGTACCCGATATGACTGATGAGTACGTACAATCAGTATCGGACCGATACATAGAATTATACGAGCAGATAGTGGGCGAAAAGTTTGTAAAACATCCTACCCAAAATTTAAACCAACGTATTGAAACCAACGTGCTGCAAGCCTTACAAACTATGGCAAAGTAGTTGCTTGGCTAAAGCCAATTACGAATTACGCTTAAAGCCAAGTATTTACAAGCAGTATAATATAATTATTCATCTTATAAAAAAATTCAAAATGAAAACACTAACTAAACTAATTACTTGTACAATATTCGCTATGTGCATGAGTAACACAACACAAGCGCAAAGCACGCCAATAGCCAAAGATAGCCTGTGTATATATTTATACCGAGGTTCGTTTAACGATGCTTTGCCTGAGTTTGAAATAAAAATATACAAAAACGGAAAGGTAAATTATAAGGGAATAAAAAATACTACTCGCCAGTTTGAAAAGCAAGTAAACATTGACGTAGAAGACATTGATTTGTATTTTGGTGTGGCTAATGCACTACCGTTTTTTGATTTACAAAACAGTTACACCGAAAACTTTTTTGCGATAGAAAAATCAATTATAGAAATGACGGACTACTCGGCACATAAAACTAAAAAAATAATGCGCCGTGGTAAAACGCCTAAAGCACTACAAACATTGGAAGATCGCATTATAACAAGAGTAGAAAAAGCGGTGGACGAAGCTGTAGCTAAACAAAAATAATGAGCGACTTATTGTATCAAATAGCACTTACGCAAGTGCCTATGGTAGGCGATGTTACCGCCAAATTATTGTACGCACATTTTGGATCGGCGCACAATATATTTACCAGCAACAATAAGCAGTTACAAGATACCTTGGGTGTGGGTACAGGCATTGCAAAATCTATACTAGCACACCGTGATGCTTGCCTAAAAAGAGCCGAAGAAGAGTTGCGTTTTATTGAAAAAAATAACATTAAAACCTGTATTTATGGTAGCGCATCGTACCCTAAAAACTTGCGCGAATGCCACGATGCCCCTCTCCTACTCTACTACAAAGGCAATATAGATATCGACAATAAATACACTTTAGCCATAGTAGGTACTCGCAAATCTACCCCTTACGGCGAGGCTATGACGGAACAAATAGTAGAAGATTTAAAAGAGTATAACGTAAACATAATAAGTGGTTTGGCGTATGGTATAGATGTAACTGCACACCGAGCATCGCTCACACACAACATAGCAACCATAGGTGTACTGGCACATGGGCTTAACAAATTATACCCTGCGGCACATGCACAAGTAGCCAAACGTATGATTGAAAACGATGGTGCTGTAATGACCGAATTTATTAGCGGTACTAACCCCGATAGAGAAAATTTTCCTAAACGCAACCGTATAGTAGCAGGACTAAGCGATGCGGTACTTGTGGTAGAAGCTGCTGCAAGTGGCGGTGCGCTTATAACTGCCGACATAGCGCATACGTACAACAAAGATGTATTTGCCATACCTGGCCGATGCAATGATGAGTTGAGTATGGGCTGTAATAATTTAATAAAATACAACAAAGCCGCATTGGTAAACTCTGCTGCCGATATTGCAAAATTTATGAGTTGGCAAAAACAAACCGATGCGCCTGTACACAAGCAAGAGTCTATGTTTGAGTTTGTGAATGATGATGAAAAACTAATATACGAAACCATAAAAAATGCCACCAACATCAACATTGATGAGCTAAGCATACAAGCCAAAATGCCTATAAGCAAACTATCGGTAGCGTTGCTTAATATGGAATTTGGCAGACAAATAAAAGCCTTGCCTGGCAAGCGTTACATGGCATTGTAATAGTTTGCAAAACACTTACTTTCAGTTGATATTAATACTTAAAAGTTGTTTAAATTAAATGTCTGATTATTTTCCGCTACACCTCCAAAATAAAATAAATACACGCATAGCCAACAACACGCTGCGCACACTACAACCGCCACTTACAGGCATAGATTTTAGTAGTAACGATTACTTAGGCTTAAACACCAATAAGCACTATCAACAAGCGTTAAATGCACATTCGTCGCACGGTAGCGGAGGCTCTCGCTTGTTAGCTGGTAATACAACTGCCGCAGTAACTACTGAAAGATATTTAGCCCAACTGTACAACACCGAAGCTGCATTAATTTACAATTGTGGCTATACTGCCAACGTAGGTTTGTTGCAAAGTGTAGCATCTAGGCACGATACTATTTTGTATGATGAGCTGTGCCACGCCTCCATAATTGATGGTACAAAACTGGCATTAGCAAAATCATTTTCGTTTGAACACAACAATGTACGCAAGCTAGAGCAAAAACTAAAAATAGCCACAGGCGAGGTATATGTAGTGGTAGAAAGTGTGTATAGTATGGACGGCGACTGTTCGCCATTGCAAGAAATAATAGACCTTAAACGCAAATATAATTTTAACATAATAGTAGATGAAGCCCATGCCACTTGCACCAATCCTGCCACTATGTGGGGTATGTGGCAACAGGTGGACGACCGCAAACTGTTTGCTCGCATACATACATTTAGCAAAGCCATAGCCCTGCACGGTGCAGTAGTAGTAGGTTCGCAGGCATTAATAAATTATTTAATAAATTATTCGCGTGCATTTATTTATACTACCGCTATGCCTGCTATGTATTACAGCAACATACAACTAGCCCACGAGTACATTGCTACTAATGGCGAACCACTTATGCTACAGTTGCAAAAAAACATAAAGTTATACCGCTCTTTATTTGATTTTGAAACTACCTCAACCCCCATACAAGTACTGCAAAACCTACCTATTGACAAGCTACGTGCTATATGCGCCACACTTGGCAAACACAACATACAACTTAAACCCATAGTAGCACCCACAGTGCCACAAGGCAAAGAACGCTTGCGCATAACGTTACATGCGCACAACACACCATCAGAGTTGTTGCAGTTTCATGCGTTGATAAATGCTGTTGTGTAATAAGCTGCTTATATTTTTTTACAGTTTTATCGCTAAGCGTACTACATTGGTTTCAGGAAAAAATGCCTTAAGCTAACGCTAACCTGTATTCTCAATGTTGTAAATAGTGTAGATTAGTTTACTTTAACGTCCAGTTTACAAACCTATTCATAACATCTGCAAAATGAGGTTTGTCATAATTGGGTTTGCCGTTTTTATCTACTTCAAAAAAGCTGTGTTCTAGGTTTGGGTAACGTTTGTAAGTTAAATTAGAGTTGTTGTTTGCTATAAAATAAATGCGAGTACATCGCTAACTGTTGTTATTACAAGTAACTAACGACACAAACCAAGAGGTTTGCGGTAGCCTAAGGGACAAACCTCTAATTTGTTTTCTTGCTTCGTCCACGATATAAAATTAATAATTTGTTTAAATTTCTTTGGTCAGTATCATAATCGTCAATTTGCAAATACTCCACTCCGTATGGATAAGTGAAAGTTAAGTAATGATTAGTATGTTTTCCAGAGCCTTCACTAATTACTTCTTCGTTCTCAATATCATTCCAATTGTAAAAGTCAATCGAAATAGTTTTAATTCCTTTGTCGTTTATTATTATTTGAGGTTCCGTATTTGTCGCTTCTTTATATTCTTTGAAACTAAAATACGCACCAATGATTGAAAGTATAGAACCTAAAATATAACTGTCCGTTTTAATAAGTAGATAAATACCAAAAACTAAACAGACTAACATAACAGCCATTTCGATAAAATTTTTCCCTTTTGAATAGTAAATTACAGTTTCATTAGCGATTGTTAAATCATCTTGAAATAAGTCTTCTTGGTTAAACTTGCTTTTTAGTGAATCCAATTTTTCTTTATCTTTAACACTTCGAATTTCCGTCTTTTCAAAAATGCTATCGTCCGCCCAAATTAGTTTTTCTTGAATAGCTCGTTTTCTAAGTTCGTGAACATTTCTAACATTGTCAAAAGCCCAAAGTCGCCACTTTGTAATCATAATACTCCACATTAGCCAAGCAAATACAAATGCAAGTATAAAACCAACAGGAAAACCCCACGTTGGAATTATTTTTTGTAAGACTAAATAAATAGTAAGTCCAATTACTCCTATCATAATGATAAAAACAGGGTAGTTTACCATTCTATGTCCTTTTGATATTGCTTCATCAACTGTTACACCTTTATTCATTGCTTCTATTTTTTTCACGGGACACTTTACAATTACCGCTAATTCATTGATTGTTTTTGTAACAAATATAGTATTTTAACAAATAACTTTAGTAACAACAATTAACACACAAGGCCTGCAGTAGCCTTAACGGGTTCTAGGTTTGGGTAATGTTTGTAGGTTAAATTAGTGTTGTTGTTTGCTATAATAGTTTTTTTTACAATTATACTTTATTTCACTAAAATAGTTGATAGGTATAATATATCATAAAAAAATTAGCGTCGCCTTTTATACCTAATCCTTGACCACTTATTTGTTTTGAATTGTACAAAAGGTTTAGCTCTCCACTATTTTGAATGAATTTCAAACAGGTTTCAGTCTTCTTAAAATAATCCCAATTGAAAGAATAAAATTTTGGGCCATACTTTATAC
>JBEBIC010000034.1:0-18350 GCA_040080595.1 Bacteroidia bacterium
GAACCCAGCAGGCACGCATTCTGTAATAGAGTAATGAATTTTTTTCAATTCAAATAAAGTAGCAAAGTCTGGAGGATATATTCCAAGTTTACCCTCTGACGGAACTACAACTTTTATATCATGTGGTATTCCATTACGCAATACATTTACAATAACAGATTTGTTTTTATGAGTTTGGAGTTGTGTTGTAAAATCATTAAAAAATGGTGTTGATACACTATCTAACCCTACTATTTTATCTCCTTTAAGTAAGCCACTCTTAGCGCCAACACTAGCATCTGTAAACTTACCAATAAAAAATGGTAGTCTTGGAGATATAAAATTTGTTTGATTTTTCAACAACTTTGGAATGTAATTTTCAGGAAAATTAATATCCATTATTTTTCCATCTCTCTGCACTTGTATTGTTTTAGCTTGACTCAATAATATTTCCAAATGTATTTTACTAAAATCGTCCATAGTTTTATTTCCTACTTTCAATATTTTATCTCCATTTTTCAGTCCCATTTCCATAGCCAAACTATCTACTGCTATTCCATCTTTTAAACTATTATTAGGCAATATTTCAGAACCCCAATAAAACAACATACCTGAGTAAATAACCACTCCCAATATAGCATTAACAGTAACTCCGCCCAACATTATTATTAAGCGTTGCCATGCAGGTTTGCTTCTAAACTCCCATGCTTGAGGTTCGCTTTTAAGCTGTTCAGTATCCATGCTTTCATCTATCATTCCTGCTATTTTTACGTAGCCACCAAGCGGTATCCAACCTATACCATATTCGGTATCGTTTTTCTTAAATTTGAATAGCGAAAAATAAGGGTCAAAAAACAAATAAAATTTATCTACACGGCATTTAAATAATTTGGCGGGTATAAAATGTCCAAGCTCGTGTAGGGTTACTAATATTGATAAACTAAGTATAAGTTGTGCTGCTTTAATAAGTATTTCCATTGTTGAATAATGTGATAATTTAATTTGAGATTTGTAGTGCGAAAGTAATAACATTTAACGGTATAATTAAGATTAGTTTTATCATAGCCCACGGTTTAAACCATGGGTTATGATAAAAGGTTGCTTTTTTACGTTTAATCTATTTACTTTGTTGTAAGCAATATTATTTTAACATCTATTTTTTAAAATGCACTATCCAAGTAGGCTTATGGAGCAAGTGGTGGAAGAGTTAAGCAAACTACCCACTATTGGTAAACGAACAGCCATGCGCCTTTCGCTACATTTATTAAAACAACAACCCGAGCAAGCAATAGCTTTGAGCCACGCTATAGAGCAGTTTAGAACAGGTACACAATATTGCGAGCAATGCCACAACATAAGCGATACTGCCGTGTGTAATATATGCGCCAACGCTATGCGCGACCACTCGTTACTATGCGTGGTAGAAGATGTACGCGATGTAATGGCTATTGAAAACACGGCGCAATACAAGGGTGTGTATCATGTGTTAAATGGCTTAGTGTCGCCAATGGATGGCATAGGCCCTGATGATTTAACCATAAATTCATTACTGCAAAAAGTACAAAACAACCAAGTAGCCGAAGTAGTACTTGCCCTAAACACCACGGTAGAAGGCGAAACTACCTGTTTTTATGTGTTTAAACGTTTGCAACATTTTAATGTAAAAGTTACTACCATAGCCCGAGGCATAGCGCATAACGATGCCTTAGAATATACTGACGAACTTACTTTAGGAAAATCGATAGCAAATAGAATAAATTACGAATATGTGCGTTAGTATTAAGTATCAATTACGAATTAAAAATTACGAATTACGTTTAATACCAACCGTTTACGAATATAAAATAGTGCAATAACTTATTCATAATTTATGAAAAACAAACTTTCGGTTATAATTGTAAGTTATAACGTTAAATATTATTTAGACCAATGTCTGCAATCGGTTATGCAGGCCGCCAACAACCTAGCTATTGAAGTGTGGGTGGTGGACAACAATTCGTCTGACGGCTCTGTAGCCCATGTACAGCAACACTTCCCCACTGTTAATGTTATTGCCAACTTGGATAATAAAGGGTTTTCTAAAGCTAATAATCAAGCGGTATTAAAAAGCAATGCCGACTATGTAGTGCTTCTAAACCCCGATACCGTAGTAAGCGAAGATACTTTTGCTAAGACTATTGCTTTTTTTGATGCAACACCTAATTGTGGCGGACTTACCGTAAAAATGATTGATGGTTACGGACAATTTTTACCTGAATCTAAACGTGGTTTACCCACACCCGAAGTAGCATTTTATAAGATATTTGGATTATCCACATTATTACCCAAGTCCAAAAAATTTGGACAATACCACTTAGGTTATTTGCCCGAAAACGAAACCAATGTAATAGATGTATTATCGGGCGCATATATGATGATGCGTATGGAAACCCTTGATAAATGTGGTTTGTTAGACGAAAACTTTTTTATGTACGGCGAAGATATTGACTTGAGTTATCGTATAACGCTTGCAGGCTACAAAAACTATTACTATCCACATACCAAAATAATACATTACAAAGGCGAGTCCACCAAAAAAAGCAGTATTAATTACGTAATGGTTTTTTACAAAGCCATGATTATTTTTTCGGAAAAACATTTTACAAAACGTTTCAACAAAGGTTTTACCGCTATGATAAACATAGCCATATACCTACGTGCAGGCTTAGCTATACTCAACAGGTTTTTTACACTGGCACGTTTTGCTTTTTTTGATGTGCTTATGTGCGCATTAAATTTTGGTATGCTGTACACTGCTAGTGCAAGTATAGCAACGGCTGTAGGAGCAACGGTAGTATTAATGGGTGCACAGTTTATACAAGGTAATTATTCCAACGATAAACATTGGCTTGCCCATGCAGGTACTAATGCGGTGTTTAATCTCCTGTTATTATTACTGTTTGCAACATCGTTTAATACTACGTTAATACTTGTATTAATAGCTGCAATAGTTGTGGTTGATGCCTTGGTGTATAATACTATTGTATTTTATTTAAACCGTGAAAACTCTTTGTTAGCAAGCAATTACAAGCAAGTGTTATTAATTAGTAATGATGAGCAAGAGTACGAAAATGTGTTTTCGATAATTAATCAAGACCAAAAATTTATAGCAGATGATGTATTGTTTTTAACTATAGAAAAAGCATTATTACTTCCCAAAAAACAAATAAGCTATTGTAGCGAAATTGTGTTTTCGAGTTCTAAAATAGCCTATACCGATATTATAAACACCATGGAACAATGGCGCGATTTATCAACCGAATTTAAAATATTTATAGCCTCAGATAAATACATAACCAGTACAAGTAACTTATACATACGCAATAAATTTAACAACAGTACCCAAGTATTACAGCCGTATCAGTTATGGCAAAAACGATGCGTAAGTGCACTATTTACAGTAGCTACACTTATAGCCTCGCCATTATTATTATTGCGCAAAAAAACAATTTTAATACATCAAGCCACACAATGTGCAAGTGCATCAAGCCATTGGTTAGGAACAGTAGCCAGTTCGTTTTACACACCATCGTTGCTACTTACAGGTACTAACTGCGCTAACTACGATACTCATTATTACAAAAACTATAGCGTAAAAAACGACGTGCTATTATTGTTTAAACTTTGGTTTAGATAGAATAGTTTTAGCTTTAAATAGTAGTATTCATTATATCTATTTAATTACACAAGGCTACTGAACCTACGTTTAGTAGCCTTGTGCAATTAAATACCTACCACTTAGTAGTATTTACGACTAAAAATTAAATTTTACCGTTTAATAATTATTATTACGTTTGAATATAACCACTAAATTAATTAGGCCATGAAAACATATTTAACAACATTAGCTTTGCTATTTATAACTACAGCATGTTTGCTGAGCGTAGCCAAAGCCCAAGCCCAAAGCGTATTTAACACTAACGACTCGCATGTGTGGTATAGTTATTACGATGACCAAACATTGAAAACACAGACGTTCGTTCATTACTTTACTTTAGCTACAAATGCTGATACTTTCATAAACAGTACTAATTACAAAAAAATGTATTATGAAGTATATACCGTTTCGGGACAAAATAACTACAATAAGGATACAACACACCTAGCGTATTGTACACGTTATGATAGTGCGCAACAAAATGTATATGCAGTGTTTAAAGACTCCGTAAGCGAACACTTATTTTACAAATTTAACATACATGTGGGCGATACCTTGCATAACTTAACACGCATAAGTAAATATAGTCCTACTGGATTTTACACATCAACATTTGTAGTAGCTGATACTGCATCTTCACAGTGTTTAAAATCAAATAGAATTTTATTACGCAACACTGTTACGAACTCTATTTATGATTTATTAAGTTGGTGGCAAGGTGTTGGTAGCGAATGTATGCTTAGGAACGAAATTACGCCAGGACCTGTAAGCAGAACAGGGTTAAGATTAAGTTGTACTACGGATAGCCTACAACAATGCCCTCAAACGATTGATTGCAAAAATATAGGTGCTTATTTATTAAATAAACAAGCTATACAACAACACACGGATATTATAATTAGTCCTAATCCATCAAAAGAGCTAATAAAAATAAGTTCTCCTTATAATATTAACACTATAGACTTAATTAACACAAATGGAATATCCCTTAACACGAATAATTTATTACAACAAATATCTCCTTCTAGTTATATGCTTAATGTTACTACTTTATATCAAGGGATATATTTTTTAAATATAATTTGTGATGAAAAAAATTATTTAAAAAAAATTATTGTTAACTAGATTCAATAATTAATTGCAACAATTAAATTATCTTTAGGGAAGATACTCTACAAAAGTATTGTTACTGATAGTAACACCGCTATTTGCTCAATTACAACTATCCTAAGTACTAGCCGCACAACGAGGGGTTAGGTGTAAAGTAAAACGTATTGTGTTCGTTTTAAGAATGATTAGTGAATTAAGCTGGAAGTGTGTGAGTTGGTGTTAAAATGGGTTACATGGATTTTAAACACTGTTTAAACCAACTTGTATTAGGCTCTTGGCTGTTATTGTTTTAATCCTTTACAAATTTTAAAAGTTCGTCTAGTTCTTTATCTGTTAAATTTTCTTTTTCAGATTTGTCGTAAATAGAGAGTAAGTACACGGTAGCATCAGTAATTACAAAGTTGGTAATAACCCTTGCACCAGCGCTTTTGCCCTTTCCTTTAGATGCTATAGACAACCGCACTTTATAACAATTATTACCAAGATTAGTACCTTGCTTGGGATTTTCTTCAAGGTTTTGAATGAGTTCAAAATACTCTTCTTTAAGCGATGGATATTTTTTACTCAATCGTTTTAACTGCCTATCAAATGGCGGAATAGGTAGTACATTATAGCTCATTGTATAAATCTCTTGCCGATTTTAATTTTAGTTTACCTTGTCTTGCGAGTGTAAGATTTTCTACGGCTTCTTTTATCTCTTCCATCAATAGGGCTTTCTCATTGGAAATTGTTTGGGTTTTCACATACGATAAGCCTTTCAATACTTCCATTAGGTGCATTGCTTTGTTGTCTTTTATGTCTAATAAAACTCTCATATCTTTATTATTTTGCTAGTTGAATATTTTGCTTGAAAAACGTTTGAAATTTATTTTTGATAAGCATACCGTCAATAATACAAAACACGGAGTGTTGTAAAGTCTCTAATAAAGTGGTCTGTTCTTTTTCGGGTAATGATTTCACGTCCCGCATTTTACGAATGCGTTATATTATAATTTTCAGTATATCGTAATGTGGTTTTAATGGGTGTTTTGTTTCATTTTTTTGATTTTTTAATTAGACACACTTAAAAAAGCATCCTGAGTATTTTTTTATTTTTTATTAGTATAAAGTTAAGTAATTATTTTATACCATATTACATATATTCGCAAGCATTACAAGCACTATTTTTGTTGTGCTTAATACGTTTTACTATAACCTCTTGCTGTAATACTCCTGCATTTATTGTTTGGGGGTTATCCCTTGAATACACGCATAGGGCGCAAGCTGTTAAACACAGGCAACTAATGGAGGCGTAAGTAATAAAAATATTTACCAACACTACCACCATTACAAACTTAGCTAGTGGTATGTATATACTAACTAATACGGCTAAAACTACACATCAAAAAATAGTAGTAACACAGTAAGCTACCACACTACCCAATTATACCCACAAGGCTACTAAACCTCCGTTTAGTAGCCTTGTGCAATTAAATACCTACCACTTAGTATAAATGCTATACCGCTAGTATAAAACAATTATCTTAGCGGTACTATTAAAAACTAACGTTTCAAAAAAAAAATCAAAACTCATGAACAAATATCTTTTAGCTGCTATAGTGCTTATAAGCACTGTACTATTGTCGTATGCAGGTATAACGCTTATAACCAAATATAAAATGGAAAACCTAAAATTTGTAATAGTAGATAATTACGACGATAATTATAAAGCCGTAGAAAAGTTGGCTAACAATGGCTTGTACCGCGATGCGATGAATGCCTGCGAGTTGCTATTAAAAAAAGCATTAACCGAAAACAATACTCCGCAGGTAATAAAAGCCGTAGTACACAAAATAAAATATAGCCAACAAATAGATGAACAATCCGTTACCAAAGCATTGTACGAGTTGGATAGCTTAGCCACTAAAGTAAAAAGCCCTGCTAAGGAAGTGCTACACAGCATTACAGGCGATGGCTATTGGCAATATTACCAAAACAACCGTTACCAATTTACCAACCGTACGCAAGCCGTTGATTTTAAAAATGATGACATAAGCACTTGGGATTTAACCAAAATAATAACTGAATGTGTGCATCAACACACGCTATCGTTAAGCAATGCTAAAACGCTACAAACCACACCAGTAAACGATTATAAAGCAATATTAGTAAAAGGTAAAGAGTCGGAAAAATATCGCCCTACGCTATACGATGTATTGGCGTATCGTGCCATTGATTTTTTTGATAACGGCGAAGCCCGTGTTATTAAGCCTTTGGAAACATTTAACATAAACGAAGATGCGTATTTAACTGATGCTACTACATTCATTAACCAAAAAATAAGTACAACCGATACCCTAAGTTTTGATTATCATTTAACCAAAACCTTGCAAGAGTTGATACAGTTTCACACTACCAAAAACAACCTAATACCCTTAATAGATGCGGATATAAAACGTATAGTAGTTATTCATCAAAAATCTAACAATGCAAATAAAGACAGCCTATACAAAGCCGCATTACAAAACATAGTGCGCACACATAGCACCGAACCTTATGCGCAATTGGCAAACTATCATCTGGCACAATGGTATGTAGGACACCACAACGATGATAAAAATAAAACTTACAAAAAAACAGCGCACGACATAGCTACCAAAGGCGTACAAGCAAGTACGGACGAAAACATCAAAGCAAAATTCCAAAACTTACTACGCACTATTGAGGGCGAAACCATAAACATTACGCTTGAAAATGTAAACCTACCTAACCAACCATTTATAGCCAAAATAAATTATACCAATGCTACCAAAGTTAAATTTAGAGTAGTAAAATTGGATATGAAACAACTACGTGAGGCGCAAGCCAAAGAACGTATGTACAATGATAATGGCGTGCAGCCTTACCCATTAGCGGTAAGTAAATACATATACAGCCAAGCCACCGTAAACGAATGGACGGAAACTTTGCCCGATGACAAGCAGTATTTAAACAATACACTATTGTATAAAATGCCCGCCATTGCTAACACTGGGCTATATGCTATTATAAGTAGTAATACGGATAATACTGCAATATATAACGATGAAACCTGTACCTATGCACTAACCCAAATAACTAATTTGGGAATATTAAGCGAGGTAAATAATAAGTTTAACACAGTTACAGGGTTTATAGTAAACCGTAATAACAACACACCCGTTGCTGATGCTACGGTAGAGTTTGTACGCCAGTATGATGAGTATAAAAAAGGAACATACACCACTCGCTATGCTACTGCATACAGTTTAGTTACCAACGCTAATGGTGCATATAACTTAGCTAAAATTGCACAAGATATAAGCTATACCTACCACATTAAAACCAAAACAGATGAGTATTATTCCGACCTAAGTATTTATGTATATAAAACTTATGACTATCAAGAGCCTGAATATACTACCTATAGCACCTTGTTTTTTACTGACCGTGCCATATACCGCCCTACGCAACTTATACACGTAAAAGGCTTGTGTACCGTAACACAAAAGCACGACACCAAAATAGTACCTAACCAAAACATAACCGTAACACTATACGATGCTAACCACCAAAAAGTAGAAAGTAGAGACGTTATAACTAACGAATTTGGTACGTATGCCACCACATTTACTGCGCCTAACACGGGTATGAATGGTGTAATGACTATTGGCGATAACTACGGTACTACCAACATTAGAGTAGAAGAGTACAAACGTCCATTGTTTGAAATTACACCAAAACCATTAGTAGATAATTATAACTTAAACGACGAAGTTAAAATAGAAGGCGTGGCAAAAGCCTACAGCGGTGCGCCTATTAGCGGTGCTAAGGTGGCGTATCGTATTACACGCCAAACACGCATACCGTATTGGTGGCGTTGTTACAACCCATGGTATGTATCTAATGATATTACCGAAATGCTAAGTGGTACGGGTACTACTAATGATACGGGTGCATATATAATTAATTTTAAAGCCGTGCCAGATGCCAGTGTGAGCAAACAATCGGCAGCATCATTCCGTTATACTGTTTATACCACTATTACTGATGTGAATGGCGAAACGCATACTACTGAGCAAGCCGTAACTATTGGTTACGTAGGTGTTGGGCTTACGTTATATAACGAAAACGAATTATTAATAAAGCAAAAAAGCAAAACAGATAGTCTGCATTTTAGTATTACTACTGATAACCTTAACGGACAACATGTGCCAAGTACAGTACGTTTAAAAATTACAAAATTAAAACAACCCAATACGTTTTTTAGAAACAGTGTGTTGCATGATGATAAATGCAACCAACACTTATACACCGCCGAGCAATGGTACAAGTGGTTTCCCGAAGATGAATACAACAACGAAAACGATTACACTACTTGGGCAGAGGGCGAAGTTATCTACAACGAAAACATTAAAACCATAGCGCTAAACCATAAGTTAAACGTACCGTGTAGCCAATGGTTAAATGGCAAGTATAAGGTAGAAGCCATAACTACCGACAAAAAAAACAATGAAGTAAAAGAAATTAGCTACGTAGATGTTACCAACTTGAACGATACAAAAACGATTCAAGACAAGTTGCTAATGATAAATACAAGTACCGATGCTGTGAGTAGTTACGCACTGTTAAGCCCGCATATTACTAAGTGTATTAAAACTACTGCACTAAATGCAAGTGCATATACACAAGCATTAGCAAGTATTGATAGTTATGTAACCAACGAAACTAGTACGAATAGATTGGTACTAATAAGCTATTACCACAACAATCGTTTTTATAGCACTGAACTACTATTTGCACCAATAAACAAAACCATAGTTAAAAACGAAAGCATAGCACTAACACTACTTACCCTACGCGATAAGCTACAGCCTGGTGCTAAGGAACAATGGAAACTAAAAGTAAGTAGTAGTAACAAAACCATACCGCTTGCCGAAATGGTAGCTACTATGTACGATGCTAGCTTAGATAATTTTGCACCACACCACTTTAGTAGCGTATATGCACAACGTCCTGAGTGGTACATAAAACAAGAAGAGCAGCCTTATTTTAGCTGGGCAATAGACGATGAAAATACAGTAAGTGCCAATGTATATAAGTATGATAGCTACAAAAACTACCAAGATAACGTATATGATTATTTAAACTTGTTTGGTTTAAATTGGAATAATAATCATAGATATTACGGACGTGGTGGCGGAAGAGAGATGTATAAAAGCATGGCGAATAGAAATGCAGGCGATGTAAGTGACGACGCTGCTCCTGTGATGGAAATGGCAAGCGCACCTATGGACATGGAAAAGAAAGCATCGCCAAGAGCTACTTCAGCAGGAGTAGGAGCTAAAGCTATGGACAAAAACGATGCAAAAGAAGAACAACAATCGCTTAGACAAGAAAAAGATAATGCACCCGAAAAACCAAAAGAAGAAGTAGCGGTACGCAAAAATAAAAACGAAACCGCATTCTTTTTTCCGCAACTGGTAAGCGATGCGCAAGGCGAGTTTACAATGAATTTTACTATGCCCGAAGCATTAACCAAATGGAAAATGTTAGCCTATGCACATACCAAAGACTTAAAACAAGCGCAAACGCAACACAGCGTAGTTACACAAAAAGAAGTAATGGTAGTACCCAATTGGCCACGCTTTGTACGCGAGGACGATAGCATAACCATTACCGCAAAAATTGTAAATCTTACCAACACACCACTCAAAGGCAAGGCGTACATAGAATTGGTAAACCCACTTACTAACGAAAAAATAAAATACCTACAAGGCAGCAGTATGCACTTGTTTGAAGTGGCAAGTGCCAACAACACTACGGTATCGTTTACACTACATATTAACGAACTTAAAGATGCCCTGCAAGCCACCATATACGCCACTGCTGGCGCACACAGCGATGCCGAGCAAACTATACTTACCGTGTTACCTAACCGTATGCTAGTAACGGAGAGTATGCCTATGCCCATACGCAGTAAACAAACCAAAACATTTAGCTTTACTAAATTAGTAACCAACAATAGCACTACGCTTACGCATTACAACTACGCCATAGAGTTTACACAAAACCCTGCGTGGTTGGCTATTAAAGCCTTGCCGTACTTAGCGCGATATCAGTTTGATTGTGCTGATGGTTTGGCTAATAAATTATTTGCCAATAGTTTATCGAGCTACATTGTAAATAGTTCGCCTGTTATTGAAAACGTATTTAAACAATGGCAACAAGACCCTGAAGCATTGGTGTCGCCGTTGGAAAAAAATCAAGAGTTGAAATCGGCACTATTGCAAGAAACACCGTGGGTACTTAATGCACAAGCCGAAACGCAACAGCGCAAAGACATAGCGAAGTTTTTTGATAAAAACAATTTAGCTAACGAATTAAAAACAACCTACGAAAAACTAAAAGAACTACAAGCTCCAAGTGGTGCATTCCGTTGGTGGAAAGGCGACCGCTACGACAACCAATTTTTAACACAGCGTGTATTAAACACCTTTGCAAAACTCATACACAGCAACGTTATAACTAAAGATACGTATGAGGGCGAAGCACAACTTATAAGCAAAGCACTTGCTTACTTAGATATGGAAATGCAAAAAGAGTATGTGTTCTTAAATAAAAATAAAAATTGGAAAACCTACAATTATTCATCAGCATCAAGCATTGAGTACTTGCACTTACGTAGCATATTTATAGCCAATGAATTTAAACTTAGTAGTAACTACAAAGAAATGTTTGACTATCATATTGCACAAACACAAAAGTATTGGTTACAACATACCCGCTACACGCAAGCAGTAGCAGCGCTTACACTACATTATAACAAAGATGCTACTACACCCAAAACCATATTAGCATCGCTTAAAAACAATAGTATTAATAGCGAAGAAATGGGGGCGTATTGGAAAGATACCTACGAATATTTTAACTGGTACCAACAACCTATTGAGGCACAAGCCATGACCATAAACGCATTTAGCGAAATATCTACTGATAAAAAATTTATTGATGATATGAAAACGTGGCTACTTAAAAGCAAACAAACCCAACAGTGGCCAAGCTCGGCAGCTACCGTAGAAGCCGTGTATGCACTCCTATTAAGCGATGCCAACAGCATGAGCAACTGGTTAAGTACTGATAATAGTATAGTAGTAAAAGCTGGTAACATAACCATAGACCCCGCTACCGATAAAACTATAAAAACAGAAAGTGGCACAGGTTATTTTAAAAAATCGTTTAACAAAACCGAAATACAAAATAACATGGGTACTGTTACCGTAACCAAAAACAACGAAGGCGTAAGCTGGGGAGCCGCCTATTGGCAATACTTTGAGCGCTTAGATAAAATTACGCAACACAGCACAGGGCTTAGTATTAAAAAAGATTTGTTTGTAGAAATAAACACACCTACTGGTCCAGTTATAAAACCTATAAATAAGCAACAACTTAAAATAGGCGATAAAGTAAAAGTGCGTATAGAAATACGTGCCGACCGTAGTTTTAGTTACCTACACTTAAAAGATATGCGTGCCGCAGGTTTTGAGCCTGTAAATGTACTTAGCCAATACAAATACCAAGACGGCTTAGGTTACTACGAAAGCACCCGCGATGCGGCCACACATTTCTTTTTTAACTATTTAGAAAAAGGTACGCACGTGTTTGAATACAGCGTATATGCCACACACGCAGGCACGTTTAACAACGGTATAACAAGTATGCAATGTTTTTATGCGCCTGAGTTTACCACGCATAGCCAAGGCAATGTGGTTACGGTAAAGTAGAGCAAAGTAAGTAGTACGGCTATGATACCACCAACCTCTATGTAATCTCGCAAATGTTGGTGGTGTTCCGTTATATGTATTGTACGAAGCTTCTATATTTGTATGTATGTAGAAAAAGACAAGACTAAAAAAGTAGCGTTGTTGTAACTAAGGTTATGTAATTACGTTAGCTTCTCCTTCTGTTTGTATTCAAACAAAAACAAATTAAGCATAAGTGCATAAAACCCTACTCCTGCTTGTGTTTCAAGCGTATCTTCGTTTAAAAATGAGAGGAGTATAATAGTAGCAAAAGCAATAAATAATTTGTTATAAATTAAGTTACGGCTTATAACTAGCCACGCAAGTACAATACATAAAAAGCCTATTATACCAAAGGTTGCCAAAAACGTAAGTAACTGATTGTGGGCATGCAGCCAATGTTCGGGCGCTAAAGGCACTTGTAAGTTTTCGTAAGCCTTGTGTGTAGCGGTTTCTATATTACCTGTGCCTGTACCTATAATTCTATTGTGTGTAAATACTTGCCACGCTGCACGCCCAAAATAAATGCGCATTACCACAGAGTGTCCGTTAGGGCTTAGTCCTAATTTATAATTATTATACTCGTATAACAATTCGTAAATACGTCCTATAGGGTTAATTTTATTTTGATACAAGTAATTAGGCACTCCGTTTTTAATGCTTTGTATTTCGGTATTAGATAGCGCTAAAATACCCGTAGCATCTTTGGTTAATTGCTTTGATGCCAAAAAACGTACTAATGTGTATTGTTGTCCCAATGCCTTATTCTGCACAGATAATAAACTGTCGCCAGTACGTAGTTGCCAGTATTTACTTAATTCTTCCCAATTAATAAAAGGAGTTACCTCCGTTCCGTTTTCGGCCAAAGCTTTGCAAGGCATAGTATAATATCCTCTCCCAAAAACCGTATGTTCAGGGGTATATGCCGTTGCTTTAATAACGAAACTATCATTAATAAAGTTTATTTTTTTAACTAATACAACACCTAATACACTAGCGCTAAGCACCAACACAATTAGCCCTTTTAGTTGATGTTTTTTTACTGAATAATACAGCACATACACTACCATTAACACAGTAAGTACCACTATACCCGTTACCGATTGCAGGAAGATTAAAAATACAATTAAACCAATAATTAACCCTGCATAATATAGTTTGTATTCACTGTTTTTAAAATAATAATACACACATATTACCACACTAAAACAAATAAACAATGCAAACCTTATATGCGATATAAACATAGATATATTGCGAGGCTCTGTAACATTATCTTTAAAAAAATGGATAATACATAGCACCATTGCAAGCACATTAGCCGCTACAAAAAAGTGAAGTATTGTTTTTAAGTTTTTAGCGGTAATAACATTCGTTTGCGCCAGTACAAATGGTATAAGTAGTATGGGTAACTTGTGTCTAAGGTCATCTATTCCATATTTAGAAACATCAGAATACAACAAACCAAGCAACGTAACAATAAATATAGTAGAGCTTGCCAACAGCCTGTATTTGTTGGCTTTTAATAATTGCAATTTAAGTTCCCATCTGCTATCTACCAACCATGCGCCTACTATCCAAAATACGCTCATACCTGTAAGCCATTTGCTTAGTGGTAGCCCAATAGCCAATAACACAAAACCAACGCTATACAAAGTGTTGTGTAGCGTTGGTTTTGTAAATAAATGAATTATTGTATTTTTTAAATAGGTATAAATGCGCATAGTAGTTAATAAAGGTTACTTAATAAGTACTACCAATCCTTTATTACTTTTGCATAAACGATTTAATAGTAAACGTAATTTTCAATTCATAATTACTACTTATACTAACGCAATTTATTTCTTTTTAGTATTGCCTTTTGTTGTTTTATTTTCGGGTTCAGTAACACCTTTCAACAAACTATTGTATTTGTCTTTATCGTTAAGTAACTCTATAGCACTTGCTACATCGGCATCGTGGGCTAATACATTTTGCGTACGTCCTTTTTGGTAATAGTAACGTCCTACTATTTCGGCTTCTAACAAGTGTTTTATTTCGGTTTTAAAACTTTGTAAGTCTTCGTTTTTGTTGTGTACTAATTTTGCTTTTAATGCCTCGTATTCAGGTTGTGCACGTTCAAAATATTTTTCGGTTTCGGCACTTTCTTTTAGTTCTTTTAACAGTTTTTCGCTCTTAGTAGTGTAGTCATATTCTTTAGATGCGGCGTAATCGCAAAACTCTTTGTATTCATTGTCCGTTAGTTCAAACTCTTTGGCTGGTGCTATTGTAGCGTGTTTTAACTTATAGGTAGTAGCGTAATCAAACAACAAACTTTTGTTGGCTAGGCTTGTAGCTATTTTACTATATGTTTTTACGCTTGTTTTTACATCGGGCAATACACCTCCGCCATCATATACTATGCGACCACTTTTGGTTTTAAATGGTTTCATCAAACTATCAGCCACTTTACCTACGCTACCGTCTTCGTTGCGATTGGTGTAGTCCAATGCTTGTATGCAACGTCCACTAGGTATATAGTATTTTGCTGTTGTAACTTTAAGTTGCGAATTGTAACTTAGCTTGCGAGTAGTTTGCACCAACCCCTTGCCAAACGTACGTTGCCCAATAACCACCCCTCTATCCAAATCTTGTATAGCACCACTTACTATTTCGCTGGCTGATGCTGAACCACTGTTTACAAGCACTGCAATAGGTGTAGTAGCATCTACTGCGGTATTAATGGTTTTGTATGATTTTTCCCATTCCTTTACCTTTCCTCGTGTGCTTACCACCTCTTGTCCTTTATCCACAAATACGTTCACTATGTTTACCGATTCGTTAAGCAATCCGCCTGGGTTGCCACGCAAGTCAAGCACTATGCCTTTTAGGTTGTCATTTTTTTTAAGGTCAAGTACCGCATCACGTATTTCGGTTGAAGCATTTTCGGTAAAACTACTTAGTGTAATGTAGCCTATGGTTTCGTTAAGCATACCGTGGTACTGCACACTTTTTATTTTTATTTCTTCGCGTGTTATTTTCTTTTCTAAGTTTTTTGTTTCGCCTTCACGCTCTACCATAAGTGTAACTACTGTGCCTGGTGCGCCTTTGAGTAGCTTACTTACATCATCACTTTTTTTGCCTTTCATAGGCTTGCCATCTATTTCTATAATTTTGTCGCCTGCACGTAAGTCGGCTTTAAATGCTGGATAGTTTTCGTAAGGGTCAGCTATTATTACGTAACCATTATTGGTGCGAATAGTAGAGCCCACACCACCATATTGCCCTGTGGTCATAAAACGGTAGTCCTCCACGTCCGACTCGGGTATGTAGTTGGTGTAAGGGTCTAAGGAGTTTAACATTTCGTCTATACCTTTTTTTACCAATTGCCCAGGCTTAGTTTCATCTACATAATACATATTTACTTCTCTAAAAAGAGTAGCAAATATGTCTAAGTTTTTGGCTATTTCAAAATAAGCTTCGTCAGGTTTATTTAATGATATAAATGTAGCTGAACCAGCAATAGCAAGGGTAGCAATAAATTTACGTTTGTGTTTTTGGAGTATAGAAAACATGTATATGTACTTATTTTAAAATGAATAAAGTTGTATTAATTTGATGAGTAAAACACTCCCTCTAATTTCATACCAAACATAAATAAATAGTTTTGGTATTTAAACGGTTTAAGTAATTATTTATTGCTCTAATTCTTACTTATAGTTTGTGGATTTTAAGCGTAATTTTTAATTCGTAATTAATTATAGTAATAATCTTTAGGCAAACGTTTGTACAAAGGTATAATTATTCCTACTCTAAATCCCGTAAGGTAATCGTGGCGCAGTTGTGTGTCAGTTTGCTGTGTGTCGTAGTTGTAGCCTCGCAGGCTTTTAGTCCATGCCTGTATAAACTCTACGCCTGCATATACATTTATCAACCTACGATTATCCAAAAACAAATAACCTACAAACTCCTTGGTACTAGGGCCAAAGGTAAGACGGTCGTAACCTGGCAAAAACTCCTTGCCTAACTGCGGTGTTTTTTTGCCTACAGCTTCTATTTTTATTTTGTGCGATAATACACCTGCTCCCACAGTAGCGAAGAATCCAGAGTTTTTGTTAGGCGCAAGTACTGATACTAAATAACCCACACTAAGGTGCGAGTACCAGCCACGTTCGTTTATACGTAGCTTGTCGGCACTACCTTCACTGTTTTGTATAAAGCCTTCGCTATTGTATAGGTTTTGCATCAAGGCTTCTTCTTTAATGGTATTACTAAAAATAAAATTCCAATCGGCACCCAACATTAAGTTGTGTTTTGTTTTTAGTAGGAAATTAGCGCCTATGGCATTGTTATTACCAAACCTACTTAGCAAGTCGCCGCCAGCTAATTGGTAGGCATACGTAGCCGAAATCATAGGGGCGTTTATAACACTATCGCGCACGTTGGTTTGCGCTTTAAGGTTAGGTATTAAACCTAAAAAAAGAAAGAAAAATGGATATATACGAACTTGCATTATTTATGATATTTTACATCGCATAATTAGTTATTTTTGCGCACATAAAACTAACCATTTATTAATAAAATAAAACACGTTATGAATAAGATACACATGGTGGACCTTAAAGGTCAGTACACAAAAATAAAAGCTGCTGTTGATGCAGGTATTGCCAACGTTATAGATAACACTGCATTCATCAATGGACCAGAGGTAAAAATGTTTCAAGCTGAGCTAGAACAATTTTTAAACGTAAAGCACGTAATACCTTGTGCCAATGGTACTGATGCCTTGCAAATAGCAATGATGGCGCTTAATCTACAACCTGGCGACGAAGTAATAACGGCTAATTTTACCTACGTAGCTACTGCCGAAGTTATAGCATTACTAAAACTTACACCAGTATTAGTAGAGTGCGACCCCAACACATTTACTATAGACCCAGCTGCTATTGAAGCCGCTATAACCCCTCGTACCAAAGCAATAGTGCCAGTACACCTATACGGACAATGTGCTGATATGGATAAGATATTAGCCATTGCCAAAAAACACAACTTACACGTAATAGAAGATACTGCACAAGCCATAGGTAGCGTATATACACACGCCAACGGTACTACTGCGCAAGCTGGAACTATGGGTACTATTGGTTGCACATCGTTTTTCCCGAGTAAAAACTTAGGTTGCTATGGCGATGGTGGCGCACTATACACCAATAATGACGCACTTGCTGCACAGGTACGTAAAATAGCTAACCACGGACAAAGTGTACAATACATACACGACGAAGTAGGCGTAAACTCTAGGCTTGACAGCATACAAGCTGCCATACTACGTGTAAAATTACGCGAGTTAAATAACTATGCAGCAGCACGTAATATTGCCGCAAGCTACTACGATAAGGCATTTGCCGCTAATGATAAAATAAAAACGCCTGCACGTGCAAGCAACTGCACCCACGTGTTTCATCAATATACGTTACAACTAAAAGGGATAGACCGCAACGCATTGCGTGAATACTTAGCTACGAAAGATATACCAAGTATGATATATTATCCGTTGCCTTTGCACCACCAAAAAGCATACAGTAGCAGCACTTACAGCGATGCGCAATTTCCTATTACCTTAGACTTGTGTGCCAATGTAATATCATTGCCTATGCACACCGAAATGACCGAAGAGGAGTTAAAATACATTACAGACGAAGTGTTGGCTTTTTGTAAATAGAAGTTATACAAAACAAAATATTGATAAAATAAAAACCGCCTCGCTAAATTTAGCGAGGCGGTTT
>JBEBIC010000231.1:0-4365 GCA_040080595.1 Bacteroidia bacterium
AATGAAATGTATTTAATATAGGCATTGTTTATCTATTAAATTGGTTTCGCACTAATTATTGATTTCAAATTATCAAATTAACTCATCGTCAAATTAAAATTACACCCCAAATAAATCAATGGAGTTTTGTGTGGTAATATTAGCCACTTCATCTATGGTTATTTGTTTGATGAATGCTATGTGTGCAGCAATATCAGCCAAATACACAGGCATATTGGTTTTGCCACGGTAAGGCACGGGCGATAGGTAAGGCGCATCGGTTTCAAGTACTATGTGTTGTAAATCTATAGCTTCTACTACTTGTTGTATGCCACTGTTTTTGTACGTTACCACACCGCCTATACCTAAGTAAAAACCTAATTTTATTAGTAATTGCGCTTGGTCTAACGTGCCACTAAAGCAATGAAACACGCCTTTAAATTTTTCTATTTTTTGTTCCTTTTTTATTTTTAATAATAAGGCATAGGCTTCGTCAAATGCTTTGCGACAATGTATAGCAAAGGGGATATTGCGTTGCAATGCCCATTTTATCTGTATTTCAAAGGCTATGAGTTGTTCGTGCAATAGTGTTTTATCCCAATACAAATCCAGACCAATTTCGCCTATGGCACAAAATGGTTTACCACTGTTTAATTCAGTTTCCATGAGTGCTAAGTCCTGCATATAATTTTCGGTTACGCTACATGGGTGCAGGCCCATCATCATATAGGTACAAGTAGGGTGTGCCTCATGTACTTTATACATCATAGGTATGGTGGCAACATCTACATTAGGCAAAAAAAAGCGGGTTACATTGCGTGTTGCAGCCTGTGCAATAAGTTCGTTTATAGGCGTTTCGTATTCGGGGTAATATAAATGTATGTGAGTATCAGTTAGTATCATTGTTTATTATAATTTATTATTGTTGTGTTTTCTACTTGTAAACGTCTGCTATTTAACGTAATTTTTAATTCGTAATTCGTAATTGAAACGTAGTTATGAGTTTAAATATTTATCAATTAATCGGGGTAATGGGTAGGTGTTTATTTGGTCGTAAGGAATAGCTACAGTAGCTGTAATTGTTGGTAGTTTGACTACTTCTATCTCACAAAAAACAGAGTGTAGGTGTTGATGACTTAACACATGCTTATATGTTGTTGATGTTTGTTTTAATTCAAATGTATTGGTAGTTAATTTATTTTGTATAGCTGTAAGCAATTGTTTTTCATCAAATGCAATTTCATTTTCTATTAATACAAACTCGTATAATCCTTGCCAAATGTCGCCTGCAGCCCGTTGGTGTATAAGTGTATGTTGTTGCTTATCTTTTATTATTAAGTAATAAAAATAACGAGCTGTTACTTTAGTCTTCTTACTTTTTACTGGGCGTTCGTTTATAGTGTTATGCTTATGTGCTTCGCAATAGGCTATTACAGGGCATTGTGCGCAGGTGGGTAGTTTAGGTTTGCAACAGGTTGCACCCATTTCCATCATAGCCTGGTTGTGTTCGCCAGCGTGTGATGTAGGTAATAATTCATACGCCAATTGCGAAAATAATTTTACACCTTCGTTGGTATCAATGGGAGTTTCAATATTATACAAACGGCTAAGCACCCTATATACATTGCCATCTACCACGGCTTTGGGTTCATTAACCGCAAACGACGCTATGGCTGATGCCGTGTATTCGCCCACACCTTTTAGTTTTTTTAGCTCTGTGTATTGTGTTGGAAATATTCCGTTATAGTCTGCAACTACCATTTTTGCTGCGGCGTGTAAGTTGCGTGCTCTGCTATAATACCCCAAACCTTGCCATAGTTTAAGTACATCTTGCTCAGGCGCATTGGCTAAGTCTTGTACCGTAGGATATGCCTGCACAAAGTTTAAATAATAGGGCATGCCCTGCGCTACACGTGTTTGTTGCAATATAATTTCCGACAGCCATATATAATACGCATTGGTACTATTGCGCCATGGCAAATCTCGCTTTTGTGTAGCATACCATTTTAGTAATAGTGCGCTTATGGGGTGTATGGTGTTTTGTGTTTTGGTCATTTTATTCTACTTCCGTCAATGCTTTTTTATACGTAGCAAGCACACGTTCTCGTGCAAACTTATGGTCCACTATTGGCTTAGGATATTTTATTATGTTATCAACTTCGGGTACCCATTTTTTTATGTAGAGCAATTTAGCATCAAATTTTTTGGTTTGTTCCATTGGGCTAAATACTCTAAAATAAGGCGCTGCATCGCAACCACTGCCTGCTGCCCATTGCCAACCACCAACATTGGCACTAAGGTCAAAGTCCAATAATTTTTGTGCAAAATAACGCTCGCCCCATCGCCAATCTATTAATAAATGTTTGGTTAAAAAGCTAGCCACTATCATACGTACACGGTTGTGCATAAAACCTGTAGCATTTAACTCTCGCATACCTGCATCAACTATTGGGTAGCCTGTAGCGCCGTTGCACCAAGCGGCAAATTCTTGCTCGTTGTTGCGCCACGTTATGCGGTCGTAGGCAGGCTTAAATGCTCCTGTGGCACTATGTGGGTAGTGGTGCAATATCATGGCGTAAAAGTCCCGCCAAATAAGCTCGTTGAGCCATGTTTCGTTAAGGGGCATTGCTGCTTTAGCTAATTGACGAATACTTACCGTACCAAAACGCAAATGCACACTTAGTCGTGTAGTGCCCGCTATTGCTGGATAATTGCGTTGCTCAGTGTAATTGCGTATTAAGTTTTCGTCCCACTTAATGGGCGGTATGGCTATGGTGCTTTTTTCAAAACCCATATTTTGCAGTGTCGGCAAGGGTTGTGGCGGTGTTTTTATTAAGTTGTTAAAATACGTTTTACTTGGGTACTCTTTTAATTGAAATGCGCTAATCGTTTTTTTCCATTTATTAGCATAGGGCGTAAACACGGTATAGGGTTTTCCATCGTCTTTGGTTACTTCGTTTTTTTCTAATATAACGTGGTCTTTATAGGTATTAAATGTAATGTTGTGTGGTGCTAAAATGCTTGTTATTATTGCTTCACGCTCGTTTGCATAAGGTTCGTAATCGTGGTTGGTGTAAACGTTTTTAATATTTCCCTCGGCTACTAATTGTGCAAATACATTTTGTGGCGTATCATAAAACACACGCAACGAACTACCTACGGCTTCCAGTTGCAATTGCATAGCCTGTAACGCTTGGTGTATAAAGGTTATACGAGCATCGTTTACATCAGTAAGTTTTGACAGTATGTTTTTATCAAATATAAATATGGGTTGTACGTTGGTATTGTGTTTTAATGCGTGGTACAATGCGGCGTTATCAAACAGGCGTAAGTCTCGTCTAAACCAAAGGATAGTAGTCATGTTTTTTATGTTTTATAGCCCATGATTTTAATCGTGGGTATTGTGAGTTATTTATTAAAATCTATAGCCTAGATGTATGCCAGCGTCAAATACCAATGAACTGGTTGTTTTTACATTACTACTCAAAAACTTAACATTTCCGACACCTCCATCTATTGTAATATTAAAACCTTGGGTAACTTGTAAGGAAACTCCTGCTTTAATTAATCCTGCCACAAATCTTACGTTAGTATAGGTTTTATTATTAAGATAACTATAGGGGTTTAGGTTTTGTACTGGTTGCGCACCACCAATTACTGACGGCCCAAAGAAAACACGAGCCACACCTTGTGCAGTTGGAAATATTTTTAACTCTAAGCCTATGTATGGTGCTCCGTGCACATAATTAAATGTCATGGGTATTTTTATACTAGCATAACCTTGTTTACTAAACACCTCGTAAGCTATTGCTACGTGGTCAAACACTGGGCTTAACGCATTTACCGAAAACATTTCATTACCATATTCCTTTTTACTATTACCAGCCTCTGTTTTATTATTAGGCAACGTATCTATTATAATTTTAGTATTGATAATTACAGTATCCCCATTTTCATAAATAATAGTAAGCACCTCTTTTTTATCTATATTATAAACAATTCTATTGGAGTCTTTCCATTTTCTATACTGTATGTTTTCGTTTGTAATCTTTACGATTTTACTCTTTATTACACCGCCACTCCCCTCGTATATTCTATCCTGTGCAAATACGCAAGTATTTATACAAAGCAACAATAATAGTGTATATTTTAAATTCATGTTAATGTGTTTTTTGTTTTAAAAAATAAGGTTGTTGGCTATACTAATGTAATGTCTATTTATATGTTGCAAAAATATATTAACACTCAGCCACCGAAATTAAATTGTTAAGGACACTGCCCTGAAAAGTTGTGTAAAGTAATTTTTTATAATTGTAGAATACCAACCCTAAAATTTATTAAAAGATGCTGTTTATACACACACAAGTTTCGGAATTATTATTATAA
>JBEBIC010000232.1:0-4352 GCA_040080595.1 Bacteroidia bacterium
AACCTTTTTTTTATTTTGCTTTTATGGCAAGTTTGCTTACCGCTGTGGTAGTACTTACTGTTACTAGCGCAATAGTACCTCCGTATATATTTTTGTTTTGTGTATTGTGCGAAATTGCTGTGGTATATTTAATGATATTGGTTAAACTTAACATAAACGACAAATTAATGTTTGCCGATGATGTAATAAACAATGGTAACTCGCTAGTATTGGCAGCCAATGCCAAGGGCGAAATAGTGTATGCCAGCAAAAATTTTGAGCGCATATTAGGCTATACCGAACAAGAAATATTAGGCAATGGTTGGTGGCAAATACGAGGCGAAAATCAAGCGGAAAATAACAAAGAACAACATGCCGTAATAGACGTTAAAAACCACGATGTAGTAACTAGTAAAATAGTAGCCAAAGACAATACCATACGTTGGATAAAATGGCTTAACAAACGTATGAAAAGTGGCTTAGTAGTTGGTATTGGTAGCGATGTAACAGAACAATATTTGTTAGAAGAACGCTATCAAACAATGGTAGAAAACGCTTCCGACATTATATACACTACCAACAACATAGGCATATTTACTTACACTAATGCGGCGTCATTATTTGTTACGGGTTATGAAGTTACTGAGCTAGTAGGTATAAATTATTTGGACTTAGTACACCCCGACTGGAAAATTAAAATTGGTAAATTTTATTACAATCAAGCGGTTACTAACTTAAACAAATCGTACTGCGAATTTCCTATTGTTACCAAACAAAATAAAGAAGTGTGGATAGGGCAAACGGTAACATTGCTCGCTAACGAGGAAACAAAGGCATTTGAAGGTTTTCAGAGTGTAGCCAGAGATATTACTACACGTGTACTAGCGCAGCAAGAGTTAGAGGAAAACCGTAAACAATTAGAAATACGCAACACGATAGTAGAAAAAATATTAGCGGCATCAACCGAGGCAGAAATGATACGTGATGTATTACAACAATTAAAACAAGTAGTACCTAATACAAAACATTATGGTATAGCTATGTACGATGTAGATAAAAATGTAGGTGTAACAACCTATATAGACGCACTAAAAAATTATGAGCAAGGCACAAGTGTGTACGATATTTCTACCACATCGAGCTTAGAGGTATTGTTACAAAACACGGCGTATTATTGTGCACAATTAAGTACAAACCAAAACCCATCGGTATATGAAATAAAATGGTTAAGCCAAGGAGTAGAAACAGTAAGCGTAACCCCAATATTTATTAATGGTACACTGTACGGGGCTATTAATTTGTTAGATACAAGTATTAACGCATTTACACCAAAACAGCAACAGCTATTACGTGAAATAGCTAATAACATAGCCATAAATATTTCGAGGGTACGCTACTCCGATATTATTACCGAAATAAATAAAGATGTAAGCGAAAACATAGCCTATGCCACACGCATACAACAAGCTATAATTCCGCCCAATGATTATTTAACCACTTACTTTCCCAATTCGTTTTTGTACTTACAACAGCGCGATAAGTTAGGCGGCGATTTTTATTTTGCAACACAGCGCGACCAATATACTTTTTTGGCGGTGGGAGATTGTACTGGACACGGGGTTTCGGGGGCATTGCTTACTATACTAAGTATTAATTATTTATCGCAAGCCATAAGCGAACTGCGCATTACCGATCCTGCATTAATTATAGAACACTTAAATAATAGTATTACGGCATCACTCAACAAAAACAATAAAAGCCGAGACGAAATACGTGATGGCTTAGATTTGTGTATGTGCGTAATAGACCACAAAGCACAAGCCGTGTTTTATGCTGGTGCTATGAATGCTATATACACCGTGCACAACAATGTACTAACCGAATATAAAGCAACACGTATGCCCATAGGCGGAATACTGTACGACTACAAAACCAATTTTTACGAAACCCACGTTATTAGCTATACACAAGGCATGAATATGTACATAACTACCGATGGCTACACCGACCAATTTGAACCTATTACACAAAAAAAATACGGTAAAAATAAATTTAAACAACTACTACAATCCATAGCGGTACTTACACCCGCAGAACAAAAAAATGCCATACAAAAAACGCATGAAGATTGGAAACGTAATGCACTGCAAACCGATGATATATGCGTAATAGGAGTACAGTTTTAATATTAAAATAATAACAATTTACTAATGAAAATATATACCAAAACAGGCGACAAAGGGCAAACATCACTCATAGGCGGTACACGTGTACCCAAGTACCACCTACGTATAGAAAGCTATGGTACAGTAGATGAATTAAACTCATACATAGGCTTAATAGCCGACCAAGACAATAGTGCTGTAGCCCGTGTGTTTTTGCGTGAAATACAAGATAGATTATTTACACTAGGTTCATTACTTGCCGAAGATGTAGGCAAAAGTAAAATGAAACTACCGCAACTGAGTACCACTGATGTAGAAGCCTTGGAACAAGCCATTGATGCAATGAACGAAACATTGCCCGATTTAAAATCGTTTATACTGCCAGGTGGAAACACTACAGTATCGTACTGCCACGTAGCACGTTGTATTTGCCGTAGGGCCGAACGTTTGGTAGTGCACCTAAGCGAAGAGGTAACTGTAGATGCTACTGTAGTAGTATATTTAAACCGCCTAAGCGATTACCTCTTTACCCTAGCCCGCTACATAGCCCACTTACAAGGCGTGCCCGATATAGAATGGCATGCACGCATAAACTAATAATTTATTACACTACTCTTTTATTACCTTAAAAAGTAGTGTGATATATACTACTTAATTGGATTTTTACTAATCCCTTAGTAAGGCAACCTTACCTACTTTTTGCACCACTTGTTGTGTAGCGTTTATGGTATAAATTAGTTTGTATATGTACTCGCCAGTGGGGCATTGTAGGTCTTTGTACATACCGTCCCAGCCTTTGGGGTTGGTGCTTAGTTCGTACACACAATTGCCACGGCGTGTGTATATTTTAAAATCATCAATAGTTATGTTGTAATATTTTGGTGCAAATACCTCGTTGAGTTTATCTGCATTAGGGGTAAAGGCATTGGGAATATAAAAACTGTAGGGCACGCCCTGCAAGCAATCATCTACGTGTATGTTGGCGGTTTTAGTACCGCAATAGTAGTGTCCGTTAAGTACATATACACCTGCTTTGTTTACGGTTATAGTAGGTGTGGTAGCACCAGTGCTCCACGCATAGTGTGGCATAGTGTGGCTAGTGCTTAGTGTTATGGGTTGGTTTACGTTATTGATGTTGCATAGCGTAGTATCTTTGCCAAGGCTTAGTGTAAATGTAGGTAGCGAGTCCAATAGTACTTGTGTGCTATCGGTTTGTGTGCCACATACTGTGGTGGTGGTTAGTTTGTAGTTGCCTGCATTGCTTACGTATATGCTAGGTGTAGTTTGGTTGGTGTTCCATGCGTAGGTGCTAAAGCCTGCTTGCGCCGTAAGTGCAAGGCTATCGCCTAGGCACACGGTAATAGTGCTAGGTAGGTTAAGCGTGGGTGTGTTGCGTATGCTTATTTTTACTGTATCGTATAACTCGCCACAGCCTGTGGCGGTGCATTTTACCCAATATGTACCTGCGGTAGTTACTTGTAAAGTGTTGCCCGTGCTACCGTTGCTCCATAGTATGCTATCATACCCTGCTGGCGCAGTAAGCGTATAGGGCAAGGTGTTACGGCATAGCAAGGTATCTTTGCCTAGCTTGGGGGCGGTAAGGTTAGTAGGTAGTACGCTTACATCGTCTATAAAGTAAAAAATACCAGCTATTATATCTGATATGCGTTGTATTTCAGTTAAATCATCAGTTGTAAAATTACCTATGGTTATGTGTTGTTCGCCTCCATGGGCTTTATACAAGCCTGATATTCTCGTCCAGTTGGCGGTATCGGCTATTATGTGTTTGCTTTTTATTTGTGGTGTTATATCTTTTATTCGTTTACCTAAACCATTATTTTCTGTTAATATGGTGTCGCTTATGTGCGCATCTACATTTTTAATATTTGCAAAAGCTAATGTACCCGCTAAAACTTCTGTTCTATTTACATAATAATTAACGCAGTAAATAGTATCTTTAATTAACGCATTACTAAATCTCCCCTGTAAGTAGGATCTATTATCCACATCGCCTGGTAAAGGAAATGGATTTCTATAATCAATCTCATGTATACCTACGATTGAAGCATAGGCATTACCTGTTTTAGCACACTGATATCCATATAGATTTTTAGGAACGCTATGTCCGTGACCATTAGTTAAACTAAACGGTTCGCAAGTATTGAAATACGGATTACTATATTGCAAACATTGCCAATGGTGTACATT
>JBEBIC010000233.1:0-4349 GCA_040080595.1 Bacteroidia bacterium
TATGCGGGCGATTTTCTGTGCAGTAATGTCTTTCGTTTTAATTTTATTCATAAAAAAAGGTTTGTCTAATAAAGACAAACCTTTTTTGTTGCGGAGAAGGAGGGATTCGAACCCCCGGTACCTTACAGTACAACGGTTTTCAAGACCGCCGCGTTCGACCACTCTGCCACTTCTCCGTTATTGCGTGTGCAAATGTATGTTTTTTTTTAATGTTAGCAAATAAAATATGCACTAATATTTGCAGGTAAATGATTACTCGTTTTCGTTTAAGCGTATTAGTGCAAACACAGCATAATTAAGCATATCCAAGTAGTTGGCGTCTATCCCCTCAGATATTAAGGTAGCGCCGTTGTTATCTTCTATTTGTTTGGTTCTAAATATTTTCATTAGTATAAGGTCGGTAATGCTACTTACACGCATATCTCGCCAAGCCTCACCATAATCGTGGTTTTTATCATTCATTAACTGTTGTGCAACAGTGGCGTAGTGCGTGTATAGTTTTTCGCCCTCTGCGGTACTTAGTTCTAATTGATTGTTGCTACCTAATTCCAATTGTATTAAACCAATAATTGCATAATTAATTATGGCTATGTACTCGCCCTTAATATCTTCTTGTATACGCATTTCGCCTTTTTGCTCAATGCTACGTATGCGGTTGGCCTTAATGTATATTTGGTCGGTTACGCTACTGGTACGCATTATACGCCATGCACTACCATAGTCGTGCATTTTTTTTACAAAAATAGTTTTACAACTGTGTAGTATGTTGGTGTATTGGTCGTTGGTGGTTATGCTCATTATACGTAATGTATTAAGTAAGCATTCCGCCACATACATTAAGCACTTGCCCTGTTACATAAGCACTCATGTTACTACCCAAAAACACACATACATTGGCTACGTCTTCGGCAGTACCACCACGTTTAAGCGGAATACCATCTCTCCAACTTTGTACTGTTTTTTCGTCCAAAGCACCAGTCATTTCGGTTTCAATAAAACCTGGTGCAATGGCGTTGCTACGTATATTGCGTGAGCCTAACTCCAATGCTACCGATTTAGTAAACCCTATTATGCCCGCTTTACTTGCGCTGTAATTGGCTTGCCCTGCATTGCCCTTAACACCTACCACGCTACTCATATTTATAATGCTACCGCTACGTTGCTTTAGCATAGGTTTTTGCGCAGCTTTTACTATATTAAATACCGATTTTAGGTTCACACGCATTACATCGTCCCATTGCTCTTCGCTCATACGCATAAGCAAGGTGTCTTTGGTTATACCTGCGTTGTTTACTACTATATCTAACGTGCCAAAGGTGGCTACTATGTCGGTTATTAATTCGTCGGCAGCTTTAAAATCGCTAGCGTCCGATTTGTAACCTTTGGCTTTTATACCAAACGCTTCTAGTTCTTTTACTAATGCCTCTCCTTGCTCTACCGATGATAAGTAAGTAAATGCTACGTTAGCACCTTCTTGTGCGTATTTTATAGCTATACCACGGCCTATACCACGGCTTGCACCTGTTATTAATGCTGTTTTTCCTTGTAATAATTTCATTGTGAGTGTATTAAAATGTTTGTTGCAAATTAACTAAATAATAATTACGTACACCATTATTTTAGTTGGGTTATTTATGTGGTATTAAATAGTATTTTTGGGCGAATACACACTCTTGTCTTTTAAATTATTATGGATTTTAAAAAGTACACACATCATTTTATCGTATTGTTTTTTATAACAATTATTATTGCGCATCATTTATATTGTTATATGGGGCATTATGGTTACGATGATATTGGATATGCTCGTATTGCAACCCACTTAACACAAGGGCAAATAGACTGGCACGACCATTTTTTTTATAGAATAATACCTGTTTTATTTACAGCGCTATCCTATATTATTTTTGGTATTAATGATTTTGCAAGTGCTTTACCAGCAATTGTGGTTAATAGTTTAGGTGTGATATTGTTGCATCAAATAGTACGCAAAAAAGGCGCTTTTATATCAATACTTGCACTTAGTATATATGTTTTGGATTGTTGGACATTGTTTTATGCAGATAAGCTAATGGCCGACTCCTACTTAACTACAGGCGTACTAATTACGCTATATGCACTATATAAACATAAGTTTGATGGTGGCGAAAACAAACCCTTGCGCTATGCGGTATGGTTTGCAGGCGGACTTATATTTAGCTTTATGTGCAAAGAAGATATTATATTACTTACCATACCTTATGCGTACTTATTAATTGTTGATGTGTTTAAAAAACGCAATGTACAATTTTGGAAATACGTTGCACTTAGTGTTGTAGCATTTTTGTTTGCGTACTTATTTGGGTGTTACTTGTTGTTTGATGACGCACTAATTAGAATACACGAAATATATAAAAACGATTATGTAAACGCATGTAGTTATAGCTTACAACCCCTTAAATACTTAGTGGCACGTTTAAGTACAGAGTTTGTAAGAATGTTATACGTAAGCACGCTTATATTTAGTTTTACAATTATATTAGGTCAATTATTGTTTCAAAAAAAACGCATAAAAGAGGTACTTCAGTTTAATTCGTTTGATGATTTTTTTGTTACCTTTTTTATAATCGCAGTCTTCTCGTGTAACTTTATGTCGGTATCAGTAAAAGCATATAACCCTATGTGTTTAGACATTAGGCATTACTTGTTTTTAGTGCCTATTGGGGCAGTTGCACTAGCTGTTTTTATAAATACACAACTAGCGCAATTGGCGAGCAAAATAATGCTGGTTTTAGCTTGCGTAGCTATTATAATAGGTACGTATTGTTTTGATGTTACCCTTAATATAACAGTAGTGCGTGCAACAGCTGTTTTGTTTATGGTTTACGCATTTATTCCGCGTCTTAAAATATATGCAAAGGCATTTTTTGTTGTTTTATTTATTGCCATACAATGTATGTATATAGTAACTAATTATAAATACGCTACCATAATTAACTACCCAAAGCAACGAGATATAATTACTAATTTTATAAAAACACATACTAATAGTAATATAGTAACTGATGAGGTGTTATATAATTTCAATAACTATTTTGCTGGATTTGGTAAGTATAGCAATTGTAAAAACTTAACGTTTTACACACCTAATTTAATTGATACGATAAAATCATCAACCGAAAATTATTTAATATTTAATCGTCACACACTAACATTAAGTAGCAATGAAACAAGCTCGTTTCCACCGTATATAAAGGATTTAGATACTAATGTAGTTCAATTAATTGAAAGCTACAACGATATTGGTTTAGATATTTATAAGTTTAAACAAAACGCATTTGTATTAAAAAAACTAATGAGTGATACCTGTACCTTGGAAATTAGTCCATCTAAAAACTGGACTGTAGATGCGAATAAAATTACTACTGAACATAAATTTAGAGGTAACAATGGATTAAGTGTAGATGAATATTCAGCTACATTTTTAATTAATTTAGATAGTACTATACTACAAAAACCATTTAATAAGTTAGTAATAAACACTGAGAGTAAATGCTTAACACAAACCGAAAGTAATGCCAATATTGTAATATCTATAGAGGACAAGAATGGTGGTTATATATACTCATCGCAACTTATACGCCGATACTTAGAGGCGCAAGGCAATTGGCACGCTCCATTTTTAAACGAAATTGTACCTTTTAAAAACATAAAGCCAAACTCCATTTTGAAAATATATGTGTTTAACCCTGATAAAACATGGCTTATGATTGATGATTTTGCGGTTAATTTATCTCTTAAATATTAACATGAACACAACCATAATAGTAGGCGGAGGCATAGCAGGTTGCACCATAACATATACTTTATTGCAACGTGGGCATAGCGTTATACACATTAATAATAACACCTTACCCTCGGCAAGTGCCGTGGCTGCTGGCTTGTACAACCCTATAGTGTTTAAGCGACTTGTACCCACTTGGTTGGCTAATGATGTTGTACCGTATTGCAAACAGTTTTACAAACACGTAGAGCAACTTACCCATACGCAGTTTCATTATGATATAGCTATACTTAAATTATTAACCGAACAACAGGAAGTGGACTTGTGGCACAAAAAGCAACAAGACCCCGAAACCAAACAATGGCTAGGCAATGTTGCCACAGGTAATATAGATGGAATACATAACAAACATGCAGGCAAGGGTACTGTAAACCAAAGTGGTTGGGTTAATGTACCTAAGCTATTGCAAGCCTACGCGGCTTATTTTGCTACACAAAACAATTACTCATCTATTAACGAACAGTTTGATTATAACGAATTAAGTGTAACGCCCCAAACCCTTACTTACAAGGGGGTACAGGCACAA
>JBEBIC010000035.1:0-18019 GCA_040080595.1 Bacteroidia bacterium
TTTTTCGGCAATGAGTACACCTCAAATTAAACAGTATTTTGTACAACACGCTAGCGAAAAAACCTGTGGTCGTTTTTGTAAAACGCAACTAAGCACATCATATAATAAGTTTCAAAATAAGCTATTAACTATTTACGATACGGTATATAATTGGCACAAATATACATTGTTGCGCACAGCAGCACTAGCGGTACTTAGTGTAATGCTTACACTAGCGGGGTGTAGTGAGAGTAAAACTACAGTTAAAACACAACCAATAAATTTTGTTGAAGCACAAAAGCTACAAGGCGATACTGTAATAAATAAGATAAATATATTACCTAACGATACCAATATGATACAAGGGGAAATGTTAGACCCAACAAAATAAATGGCTACAAAACAATTACGTTCAAAAAATATAAAAGCGTATTTTTGTAAAAACAATTATAAATGAAAGCAAAATACATAAACCCATTTACCGATTTTGGATTTAAAAAAATATTTGGCGAAGAGGCGAGCAAGCCCTTGCTGATAGATTTTTTAAACGCCTTGTTGCCCGCAAAAGATAGGGTAACAGACCTGTCGTTTAAAAATGGTGAGCAACTGGGTAGAAGCAAGTATGAACGTAGTGCCGTGTACGATATTTATTGCGAAAACGAAAAGGGCGAGAAATTTATTGTAGAATTACAAAAAGCAAAACAAAATTATTTTGTAGAGCGTACCATTTATTACTCCACGTTTCCTATACAAGCGCAAGCCGAAAAAGGCGAGTGGAATTATAAGTTGGAAGCCGTGTATTGCATAGGTATTTTGGATTTTACGTTTGATGATTACGAAAACGAGGCCGAAAAAAACGAAGTAATACATACCATTAAACTTAAAAACCAAAATGGAAAAACGTTTTATGACAAGCTAACGTTTATTTATTTGGAAATGCCCAATTTAAAACTAGCCGAAAACGAATTAAAAACACGTTTAGATAAATGGTTATATTTTATAAAACACTTAGAAGATTTTCAAACAATACCCGCCATTTTTAAAGACGAAGTATTTACGCAAGCCTTTGGGAAAGCAGAAATTGCAACATTGGGCGACGCTGAATTTGATAAATACCAAATGAGTTTAAAAGTATTTAGAGACAATAAAGCTACTTACGACTATGCTATAGATATAGCTAGAGAAGAAGGTTTGTTCATTGGAAAAGAAGAGGGCTTATTGATTGGAAAGGAAGAAGGAATTAAAGAAGGAAAGGAAGAGGGAATTAAAGAGGGTATTAAAGAAGGGATTAAAGAGGGTATTAAAGAGGGAAAGCTAGCAACGGCAAAATCATTTAAGGCGCTTGGGGTTGCTATTGAAATTATAATACAAGCAACTGGACTCACCAAAGAAGAAATAGAAAAATTATAAATGAACATATTACAACAACTTAATACAGAAGTAAGTACAACACTTACATCGTTATATAACATAGCACCTACGGCTATTACATTCCAAGAAACTAATCCACAATTTGAGGGCGATGTTACCCTTGTGGTGTTTCCCTATTTAAAAGCATCGGGGCAAAATCCAGAGCAAACCGCTACTACTATTGGTGAGGCTGTAATGGCTAACACCCAATTAGTACAAGGGTTTAACGTGGTTAAAGGCTTTTTAAATTTTAGCATAAATCAATCGGTTTGGTTAAATTATTTTAATGAATCCTTAAATAATTCGTTGGCACTACCAAGTACAGGCAAAACTATTATGGTAGAGTATTCATCGCCCAATACCAACAAACCATTGCACCTTGGGCATGTGCGCAACAACCTATTGGGGGTAAGTGTAAGCAACTTACTTGTGGCTGCGGGCAACAAAGTAGTTAAGGTAAATATTATAAATGATAGAGGCGTGCATATATGCAAAAGCATGCTGGCGTATCAATTATATGGCAACAACGAAACTCCCGAAAGTGCTGGTATTAAAGGCGACCACCTTGTGGGTAAATACTATGTAGAATTTGACAAACGTTACAAAGCAGAGTTAGCGGAACTTAAAGCCGCAGGCGTAACCGATGAAGATGCTCCCAAACAAAGCAAACTAATACAGCAAGTAAGCGACATGCTACGTAAGTGGGAAGCCAATGATGCAGCAATAAAACAACTATGGCAAACCATGAACACGTGGGTGTACGAGGGTTTTGATGTTACGTACAAAAATTTAGGAGTTACGTTTGATAAAATATATTACGAGTCTAACACCTATTTGTTAGGTAAAGAAATAGTAGAAGAGGGCTTGGCTAAAAACATATTTTACACCAAGCCTGATGGTTCTACATGGATAGATTTAACTGCCGATAAGCTAGATGAAAAAGTAGTGTTGCGTGCAGACGGTACAAGCGTGTATATAACGCAAGACCTCGGTACTGCTGTGGCGCGAGCCAAAGAGTTTGCTATTGATGGTATGATATATACAGTAGGCAACGAGCAAGACTATCATTTTAAAGTACTATTTAAAACCTTAGAAAAACTGGGCTATTCGTGGGCAACTAATATGTACCACCTAAGTTATGGTATGGTAGAATTGCCCGAAGGTAAAATGAAAAGCCGTGAGGGAACAGTAGTTGATGCAGATGATTTAATACAAGAAATGTACAATGCGGCCAAGCAAACTACCGAAGAGTTAGGCAAAGTAGATGGCTTTAGTGCCGATGAGTTGCACACATTGTATCATCAAATAAGTATGGGGGCACTCAAGTATTTTATATTGCGTGTTGATCCTAAAAAGAAAATGTTGTTTAATCCAGCCGAAAGTATTGATTTTAATGGTAACACAGGGCCATTCATACAATATACGCACGCACGTATTCAATCTATATTGCGTAAGGCAGAATTTAATAAAGCAACTAACTTAAATTATACTATAACTGATTTGCACGCACGAGAATTGGCAATAATAAAATATTTATATACTTATCCAAGTGTGTTACAAGACGCAGCAAAAACCTATTCGCCAGCATTGGTTGCTAACTTTACTTACGAGTTAGCGAAGTTGTATAATCAGTTTTACAACGAATGCCAAGTAGTAAAAGAAGAAAACATGGATTTGAAAAATTTCCGTTTAACGCTATCGCATCAAGTAAGTAAAGTTATAGCTAATGGCCTGCATTTGCTGGGTGTAGAAGCGCCCAACAGAATGTAATACGGCTATGCAAATAGTTACCGACCAACTTAATAATAGCATACAACTACGCAACGAATCGTTGCGTATAGTGTCGTTAGTGCCATCGCAAACGGAGCTTATAGTAGCGTTGGGTGCACAGGCGGAGTTGGTGGGACGCACTAAATTTTGCATTCATCCTACTACTATTAAAAATGTGGCGATTGTTGGAGGTACTAAAAACGTGAGTATTAGCAAGGTACACAGCTTAAAACCCAATTTGATAATTGGGAATAAAGAAGAAAATGTATTGGCGCAGATTGAAACATTACAACAATATTATCCTGTATATGTAAGCGATATAAATACTTATAACGATGCTATTGATATGATTGCTAATGTGGGGGCGCTTATTAATAAAAACGATGCCGCACAACAACTAATAAAGCAATTACAAGCACTTAGACTATATCCATCAACAATATTGCATAACGCTCATACGCCACGTGTAGCCTACCTTATGTGGCACAATCCTTATATGGCCGTGGGTAATACTACGTTTATAAACGCCATGTTATATGAAGCTGGTTTTGTAAATGTGTTTGAACAAACGCCTCGCTATCCTGTGGTTACGGTGGAAGATTTAATAGCAACGCAACCCGATTTTATTTTTTTATCATCAGAGCCGTTTCCATTTAAGCAAAAACATATTAACGAATTGCAACAACAATTACCCAACGTAAAAATACTATTGGTTGATGGCGAATTGTTTAGTTGGTATGGTAGCAGGCTAACACAGGCATTTACTTATTTTAAAACGTTACGCAATGTACTTGGGCTTAACTAAAACGCTACCACACACATATACCCACACGCAGCTATTAACAAGGCTTACAGCACTATGCCAATATACACCCACTGCGTGTTTGTTGGTAAGCAATAGTACTACCGCTGATTTTGATTTTATGCTTGCTTATGGTGCTGCGGATAGTGTAACCGATAATAGCAATTGTATAACAACAGTACAACAGTTTTATACTAAACACAACAGCTATATGTTTGGTCATTTTGGTTATGATATTAAAAATGAAATAGAAAAATTATCGTCTGCAAATACAGATTACCAAGGGTTTTACAGCACACACTTTTTTTTACCTGAAGTAGTAATCAAAATAAAAAACGAACAAATTACATTTTTATACAACAATGTAAACCAAGTAGATGCGCTTATACAACAATTATTTAGTACAGATAATTGTATAAATAATAGCGCAACAACTAAATGTAATTTACAAAACACCACAACTAAAGAAGACTATGTAAGCACTGTTAATAAGATAAAAAATCATATACAACGTGGCGATATTTACATTACTAATTACTGTATAAACTATGTAAGTGAGCATACGGTTATTAATCCGTACGATAAGTTTATTACCCTCAACACTATAAGCAGTGCGCCTTTTGCTACATTTTACAAGTACGATAGTAAGTATGTATTGTGCGCAAGCCCCGAGCGTTATATACAACGCACGGATAATACCGTAACAAGTATGCCCATAAAAGGCACACGCAAGCGAGGTGCTACACCTACCGAAGACGCTGCAATAGCAGAGGAACTAAAGTATAACGCAAAAGAACAAAATGAAAATGTAATGATTGTAGATTTAGTACGCAACGACCTTTCGCAAGTGGCACTACAAGGTACAGTGCGTGTTGATGACTTATTTAAAGTACATACATTTAATGCAGTACATCAATTAATATCTACAGTATCGTGCGAGGTTATGCCCAATGAAAGTCTTGAACGTATTGTTAATGCTACGTTTCCAATGGGTTCTATGACGGGCGCACCCAAAATAAGTGCAATGCAATTAATGGAACAGTTTGAAAATTTTAAACGTGGCATTTACTCAGGCACTATGGGTTATGTGCAACCCAATGGTAATTTTGATTTTAATGTGGTAATACGCTCCATTATTTACAATGCCGCTACACAAGTAGTTAGCCTGCCTGTAGGTAGCGCCATTACTAACAAATGCAACGCTATTGATGAGTACGATGAGTGCCTCCTTAAAGCAAAAGTGTTGTTGGATATAATGAACTAATACAAGTACTTAAAAAACAAAATAGCAAATGCTATTGTTTATAAAATAGTATAAGCCTTTGTTGTTACTCCGTTCCCAACGAATCTATCAATACTGGTAATTCGCCTGCTACATTACTTAGGCTGTCGGTACGTAGGGTATCAGTACGTTCCCATGGGGTAGGGCAATTGTATTTTTTGGTTATTTTGGTAAATGGTTTAGGAAATTTACTTGGTTTAAACGAGCACTTAGGGTCGTTAAAGCAATGCTCTACGTACTTAGCAAATATGGGTAGTGCTGTGCGTGCACCTTCGCCCAGTGCCGATGTTCTAAAATGTATGCTACGCTCGCTTGCGCCTACCCATACACCTGTAACGTACTGCGACGTTATACCCATATACCAACCATCGCTGTGGTTGCTACTTGTACCTGTTTTTCCGCCTATTTCGTTACCGTTTTTAAACACATCAAAACCCCACAATGCTTGTGATGTTCCGCCAGGTTCTTCAATACCTCCCCTAAACATGTGTAGCATAAGCCAAGCGGTTTCTTCGCTCAATACTTTTTTAGTTTCAGGTACAAACTCATGTATTAGCTCTCCTTTCTTGTTGTAGATGCGGGTTACAAGCATAGGTTCGGTGTGTGTGCCTTTGTTTAAAAACGTACCATAAGCACCTACCATTTCCCAAACCGACACATCATTACTACCCAAACAAATAGAAGGCACAGCTTTTAGTTCGCTGGTAATACCGCATTTTTGTGCATATTCTTTTACTTTGTCCCAACCTAATTTTTCGGTTACCTGTGCTGTTACGGAGTTTACTGATTTTCCCATGGCACGGCGCAAAGTCATTTCTCGCCCTGTAAATACCCAGTCGCTATTGTGCGGACTCCATGTTTTTTTCTCGCCATTCTCCACATAATTTATAGTTACGGCTCTATCTACAAACTTGTCGCAAGGGCTGTAGCCATTGTCAATAGCGGTTACATAAGCAAATGGTTTAAAGGTAGAACCCGCCTGACGGCGCATTTGTTTTACGTGGTCGTATTTAAAATATTTGTAGTTGATGCCACCCACCCACGCTTTTACGTAGCCTGTGGTAGGTTCAAAACTCATCATACCCGTATTCAAAAATTTAATGTAATAAATGAGTGAATCTATGCTGGAAAACGTAGTATCTCTCTCGCCCTTATAGGTATATACTTTCATACGCTTTGGCTGCATTAGCAACGCTTGTATGGTATCGTTATTGTTACCAAATTTCTTTTTAAGCTGTTGATATGCGGTAGTGCGTTTTACTAATTTCTCAATAAAATTGGGTATTTCCTTATCGTTTTCATCACGCCACGGAATTTGATTTTTCCAATGTTGGTCAAACAAACGTTGCAACGGACGCATGTGTTCTTGTACCGCTTCTTCGGCATGGTGTTGCAAGCGAGAGTCAATGGTGGTGTATATTTTAAGACCATCGGCATACAAATCATAATTATTTTCTTTGCACCATTTGCGCAAATAATTACTTACTGCTACACGCAAGTAGTTACCATTATCATCGTTGCCATTATCTATTTTTTTGGGGCTAATGTTTAGTTTTAATTTTACTAAAGAGTCGTAAGCACGAGCTTGTATAATATTGTATTTAAGCATTTGCCCTAGTACTACATTTCGTCTTTCGAGCGATGCTTGTGGCTTGCGTAGCGGGTTGTAATTGCTTGGTGCTTTAAGCATACCCACGAGTGTAGCAGCTTGGTCTATTTTTAAACTATCAGTAGAAGTATTAAAATATTGGCGACACGCCACTTTTATACCAAATGAATTGTTACCAAAATCAACCGTGTTGAGGTACATGTTTATAATTTCGTTTTTGCTATACAAGCACTCTATTTTTATGGCGGTAACTATTTCTTTAACTTTATATATAACGGTACGTATAATAGGTACACGCCCCAATAGTCCACGTGCGCCCGACTTGCGGGTTTTAAATAAATTTTTTACCAACTGTTGTGTAATGGTAGAGCCTCCTCTATTATCGCCTTGTGCCGAATAATAAATAACTGCTAACGATGCCAATGGATCTATACCAAAGTGATTGTAAAAACGTACGTCTTCGGTGGCTACCAAGGCTTTTATAATGGTGGTATCTATTTTATCAAACCCAACTGGCGAACGGTTTTCTTTGTAATATTTTCCTATCAGTAAGCTATCAGCAGTATATACCTCGCTGGCTATTGCAAACTCTGGGTTTTTTAGTTTGGATATGGGAATAGATGTACCAAATAAACCTAAAAAATTAACCTCTAAGGCAAGTACAAAAAGTAGTGCAAATTCAAAAAACAATTTTATAGCCAATACTTTTTTTGCACGCCCAGTTATGCCTATGTAAGGAGTGTTGGTTTGCGTAAAAAAATAAATAAGTTGTTGTTTTATACGTTCGGCTATTGGCATAGAGGGTAGAGGATTTTGTTAGTACCAAAGAAACAAAAATAGTTGAATGCGAATGTTAAGGTACTATTTATTTTATACTTTATTTTTTGTGCAAAAGTTTGGGTTCAATTATTAAACGTAAGTACATAGTTACAAACAATAAATATACGTAAATTAGCACCGCATTAAAATTAAAAATAAGTAGGTATGAATATTTCGTTAATAGTAGCATTTGATAATAATTTTGCAATAGGCAAAAACAACGATTTGCTATGGCATTTGCCCAACGATTTAAAACATTTTAAAGCCTTAACTACAGGCAAAACTATAGTAATGGGGCGCAATACGTACGAAAGTATAGGCAGGCCATTGCCCAACAGAACCAATATAATAATAAGCCGAAATACTAATTATACAGCAGAGGGTTGTGTTGTGGTAAATAGTTTGGAAGCCGCAATAGATTACAGCAAAACCAAAAGCGTTGATGAACTAATGATAATAGGAGGGGGGCAGTTATACACACAGGCATTTAAGCTATGCACAACATTATACGTAACCCACGTTAATTGCGGTGTTGATGCTGACGTACACTTTCCTGCTATAGATTATTCGCAATGGAATTTAATAAGCTCGGAGGCGCACGAAGCTGATGAAAAGCATAAATACAATTATACGTTTAGTACCTATACCAAAAAATAATTTTACATTTTATATAACTCCATTCGTTTTGAAATTATTAAAAAAAACACTCGTACTACTATTAGTATGTACGCATACACTAGCGGTTGCAAACACCGCCAACATTAGGTTTGACAACATAGGCATATCGCAAGGCTTATCGCAAAGTACTATTAACTGTGTTATACAAGACCAGTTTGGCTACATGTGGTTTGGTACGCAAGACGGATTAAATAGATATGATGGTTATACATTTAAAATATTTAAAGCAGGGAACAAACAAACCAATGGATTAGTATCAAGCTACATTAATGCCCTGTACGAAGACAAGCAAGGCAATATTTGGATAGGTACCGAAAACGGATTAAGTATATATAACCGAAAAGAAAACAAATTCCAATCGTTTTTAAACGACCCTAAAAACACACAAAGTATAAGCGGAAATTTTATAACTAAAATATATGCGGATAGCTGGAATACGCTGTGGATAGCCACCGCCAATGGTTTAAACAAAGTACTAATAGATACTACTAATAAAAAAATAAACTTTCAGGTATTTAAACATAGCCCAACCGCCAATTCTATAAGCGAAAACACAGTAAATGATATAGTAGAAGATAAAACAAATAATCTTTGGTTGGCTACCTCTAACAGTTGTATAAATAGATACAACAGAGAGAAAAATGAATTTGTACACTACCCCATAAACAACACTTATAACTATAGTTGCAAAACAGTATATGTAGATGAACAAAATGTATTATGGGCAGTAACATCGTTGGGTTTATATTATTACAACAGAGCCGAAAAAAACTTTGAACCCATTGTATATGGTACTTACAATGTGGCCAACGAACTAAAAGAAGTTGGAATAACAGACATAAAACAAATAGAAAAAAACAAGTATTGGATAGCCACCACCAACAATGGATTGTACCAATGGAACAATGCTACACATACATTGCAACATTATATGCAAAACACACTATCGGCAGGTAGCCTTACCGACAATAGAGTTACCGCCATACTCAAAGATAATGCGGGAGTATATTGGCTAGGTACTAGCAATGGCGTAAGTAAATTTGACCCCAAAAAACAATATTTTAATGGTTACAACTCTCTTGCCGATTTATCTAACGATAAAATATCTAACAATATATGGAGCGTATTAGCAAGCAGCAACAATGTGTATATAGGTGCCGACGATGGCGTGTATGTGCATAGTAACGAAACAAATACTACTAAATTATTATCCATAAAATTTCCATACAAAGGTGCAAACTTAACCTATACCATAAAACAACTAAACGCTACAGAGCTTGTTTTTGCTGGTAGTTATGGAGTAGTTATATACAACACATCAACCTATACTTACCGAACTATTAGCAAATTAATAAACAAAAAAACCAAAGTAAGCAACCTATATATATATGATGTAATGCCTGTGAGCGCTAGCGAATTATTGGTTACTACTAATAATGGCTTGTACTTATTAAACATAAATACCGCACAAGAACCCCAATTATTATCAAGCATTGAAACCAATAGCAACAATAGTTATAACAGAATAACACGTTCCCGCACACCCAATCAATACTGGATTGCAACCAACAATACAGGGATATTAAAAGTAGTGAAAGATGGAAATAAATACAACGTTATGCCACTCTCTTTTCCTAATAACGCATTAGCTTTTTTGAAAAAAAACTCGGTGATGCACATTTTTGAAAAAGAAAAAAACATACTGTGGGTAGCTACGTTTGGCGGAGGTTTGGCGCACTTGGATATAAATAAAAATACGGTAGATATATTTGATGAAACGCAAGGATTGAGCAATAATTCTATATACGGCATAGTGCCCGATGATAAAAACAACTTATGGCTAAGCACCAACAATGGCGTATCCTGTTTTAATACTTTAGCAAAAACATTCGCCACTTTTCACGAGAGTGATGGGCTACCAAGTAACGAATTTAACTTAGGTGCATTTGCGGCAAGTCCTAATTGTAAAATTATTTATTTTGGCAGTATAAATGGGCTTACCAGTTTTAATCCTGCTGACATAAAAATAAATACCATTGCACCAAAGGTTATTATTAGCGCTATACTATTGGCTAACAAACCCTTGGAGGTAAGCGAAAAAGGGCCATTAAAAACAGATTTGGCATTTGCACAAAATATAGATTTAAGTTACAAAGACAACCTCATTACTATTGAGTTTGCGGCCTTACATTACAGTAATTCCAACAAAAACGAATACGCCTATATGCTTGAGGGGCTTGATGAAGACTGGAATTACATAGGTAATCGTCGTATAGCTATATACAACAAACTAAAACCAGGCGTGTATTTATTTAAAGTAAAAGCCAGCAATAGTGATGGAGTGTGGAGCAAAACTCCTACAACACTACGTATAACCATTACTCCGCCATTTTGGGGTACGTGGTGGTTTCGTATTTTGCTGTTTATAACACTTGCTTTAGCTGGATATTTATACTATCGCCGCAGGTTGGTAGCTATCATTAATTACCGTATTAAATTAGAACAAAAAGTACAAGCACGCACCAGCGAAATACAAGAAAAAAATGTACTCCTTGAGCAACAATCAATAGAATTGGCAGTAGAAAAAGAAAAATCGGAAAAACTCTTACTCAATATCCTACCACAAGAAACTGTTGATGAACTTAAAAATAAAGGTAAGGCATCAGCACGCCATTATCGTTCAGCATCGGTTATGTTTACCGATTTTAAAGGGTTTACAACCATTGCAGAGTCGTTACGTCCGCAAGATTTAGTGCGCGAGTTGGACTCCTATTTTATAAAGTTTGACGAAATTATTGAGCGCCATCAAATAGAAAAAATAAAAACAATAGGCGATGCGTATATGTGCGTAGGTGGCGTGCCCGTACGTAACAAAACCAATCCTATAGACATAGTGCTTGCGGGTTTGGAAATACAACGCTATATGCAGGAATTAAAGTTACAAAAACTAACCGCAGGCGAACCGCATTGGGATTTGCGCGTAGGCATACATACTGGCGAAATAATAGCGGGTGTAGTAGGTATAAAACGTTTTGCGTATGATGTATGGGGCGACACCGTAAACGTAGCACAACGTATTGAAACTGCCTGCGAAATAGGAAAAGTAAACGTATCGGGTACTACGTATGAGGTTATAAAAGAATTTTTTGATTTTGATTACCGTGGCAAGGTAATGGCAAAAAACAAAGGCATGGTAGATATGTACTATGTACTAAAAATTAAACCCGAGCTAAGCGTGGACGGATTAGGAATAACGCCCAATGCAGCCTTTACCGATAGACAAGAACATTTATTATACAGCAAAATTAATTACCGTAAGGCAGAGCAACACGTTATAAAACTATTAGAAGAAAAATTACCACAAAACCTATCTTATCATGGTGTGCATCATACCTTAGAGGTATGTGCAGCAGCCGAGCGAATAGGTATAGCCGAAGGTATAGTAAGCGAAGATGTACACTTACTAAAAACCGCGGCGCTACTACACGATGCTGGTTTTACCCAACAATACGACAAAAACGAACCTATAGGTTGCGAACTAAGCCGAGAAATATTACCGCAGTTTGGCTACAGCGACAAGCAAATAGAAACCGTAATAGCACTTATTATGGCTACTCAAATTCCGCACAAGCCACAAAACCTAATGCAACAAATAATGTGCGATGCCGATTTAGATTATTTAGGCACCGAAACGTTTGATGAAACCTCCAATAATCTTAAATTGGAACTAATGGCGTACAACAAAATTAAAACCGATAAAGAGTGGGATGCCATACAAGTACATTTTTTAACAGCACATTATTTCTTTACAAATACATGTAAAGAACACCGTGTACCGCTAAAGCAACAGCACTTAGAAAAAGTAAAACAACGCTTGGCCACTTACCAATAATTGTTTTTTGCACATTAATCGCTTTTTAGTTGAGTTAGGTAAAAAATAAATACGTGTATTTGGTATTGTTTTTTTGTTTACTTTTGTAACAAAATAAATAAAAACCAAAAAATGACAAACATGTACAAAAAAATATCCTTAGCGCTATTAGTAGCCGCAGGAATATTTGTAACTAAAGCCAATGCACAAGTTAATGTGGTGGCAACAGCAGGTACTGCTACGGCAAGCTACGCAACTGTAAACGCTGCTTTTGCAGCTATTAATGCAGGAACGCACCAAGGTGATATTACTATAGGTGTTGCTGCAAGCACTACAGAACCTGCAACTCCTACACCACTATTAGCTAGCGGGCAAAGTGCGGCAGTATATACAAGCGTATTAATTAAACCTACTGCAGTAGTAACTATTGCAGGGGCTACCGTTACAGGACGTGGCGTGTTAGAATTTAATGGTGCAGATAACATTACAATAGATGGAGACACAGTAGGTGGCGCTATTGAACGTAACTTAACCATACAAAACACCGCAGCTAACACAATAGCAGCTACTGCTGTTGTGCGTTTAATAGGAAATACTACGGGTGGTTTAGGAACAAATAATATTATGGTTAAAAACTGTATAATTATTGGTTCTACTACGGGTAATAACGGTGCTTCAGGTAGCACAGTTACAAGTACTTTTGGTATATATGGTGGTGGCACAGGTGCAACTCTAACTGCGGCTGGAGCAGGTAATAACTATGACAATGTAACTATACAAAACAACGAAATTAAACAAGCCTACATAGGCGTTTATGTTGTTGGGGGTACTACAACACAATGTGATAATTTAAACATCAATAACAATACAATAGGCGATGCTAACTTAGCGCAAACTATTGGTTTTAAAGGTATTGCATTACAACAAATAGACACAGCTTATATTAGGAACAATACTATTTCAAACATCAAAGTAAACACTGCTGTTAATATTGCTGCTATTGAAGTGGGAGGTAGTGCATCGTTATTTGTAAATATTGCACAAAATAAAATATACGCTATAGCCAATACTAATACGGGTGGACAAGGAGCTTATGGTATAAATATTACTAATGGTTTAAACACCATGATTACTAACAATGTTATTTATGATATTACAACTCTTAATTATAGCCTTGTATCAACAACTTTTCATGCTTTTGGTATTCGTTTATCAGGTGGTATGAGCCACAAAATATACTATAACAGTATAAATATGTATGGTGCTTATACATTAGGGTCATCTACAACTACCGCTAACAGTGCCGCTATAGTTGTTACTGCAACAAATACAGTAGGTAATATAACGGAAATTAAAAACAACATTTTCGCCAACAAAATCTCTTCTGCAGCCGCTGCATCTGCCGAAATGGTAGCGATGTGGTTTGGCACAGGATATAATTTTGCACTTACAAATATAAACAACAATGGTTATTTTGTAAGCCCTGATGCAAAGCACTTTATAGCAAAAGTGGGTACTACTGCAGGTGCAGGTAACTATGCTACATTAGCTGCTTGGAAAGCTATTTCATCAGTAGGTAACGCAAATAATGACAACGCCTCTACACCAGATGCGCCAAACGCTAACGCACCTTTTACTGCTGATAACGATTTAACAATACCAGCAAGTACACAAACGGGAATAGAAAGTGGTGCGGTAGCAATACCAGGTTTAACTATTGATTATACCAATGCTACTCGTCCAGTTGCCTCTATGTTAGGAAACAACGGTGGTACAGCTCCAGATATGGGTGCTTACGAATTTGATGGTAAAAAATTACCTTTATGTGCAGGTGCACCAAGCGTAGGTGTAATTACTAAACCATCAAACGTATGTAGTGGTACTGCATTTGGAATTTCGGCTACTAACCCTAGTACCGATTTAGGTATTACTTTTCAATGGTATTCATCTGCCGACAGCGCAACATTTGCACCTATTGCAGGCGCTACAGCATTAAACTATAACGTAGCTGCAGGTATTACCGATACTATGTGGTACAAAATAGTTTATACGTGTTCGTACTCTGGTCTTAAAGATTCAGTTACATCAACAGCAGTAGCACTTAATAGTTTTTTAAATTGCTATTGTGCAGCTACATACACTAGCGGTTGTGGAGGTACAGGTTCTGACGCTATATTAAATGTTAAATTCAACATAATAAATAACACTACAGCTTGTGCAGCTGGACCAGCTTATTATTCAAGCTTTAATACTCCAGTACCATCTATGACTACAGGAACAACTGATACTGTTAAGGTTTCATTTGGATCTGATGGCTCTCAATTTGCAGGTGTGTGGATAGATTTAAATCAAGATGGAGATTTTGGAGATGTAGGAGAGTTTGTAGCTAACAATACTGTAAGTGCAGGTGCTAATGGTATTTCAAACTTAATATTTACATTACCATTTACTGCTACGCCAGGTACAACCAAAATGCGTATTCGTGGTGGAAACGATTCTCAATTAGGTAACACACCTTGTGGAGTTAGTTCAAGTACATGGGGCGAAACTGAAGACTACTTAATAAACATAGTAGCCGCACCACAGTGTACAACTACTCCAGTATTAGGTACAGTAAACGCACCTATGAATGTTTGTTCAGGCTCACCATTTGCAATAGGAGTTAGTACTCCAAATACAGATTATGGTGTAAATGTACAGTGGAAAAAATCAACTGATGGGGTTGTATTTACTGATATTGCAGGAGCTACAACACAATCATATAATGTAGCAGCAGGTATTACTGATACTACTTGGTATCGTATAGTATATTCTTGCCAATTTGGTGGAACAATGGATTCATTAACTACTGCTATGCCAGTTAATTTAAAGCCATTCTACGAATGCTATACTTGTGGCACCGTTTTACATAGTGCTACAACTAACGCTATTGATAGTGTTTATATTACTAGTACAACTTTAGCACACGCTGCTGTAGGTATTAATAGCAATACAACATTAGGTTATTCTAAATTTGCACCAATGGGCAATGCTACTGGCGATATAGATTTAGGTAGTACTTACACCATGGGAGCTAAGTTAGCATCAACATCAAGTGTTGTTTCGGCTTGGATTGATTATAACAAAAATGGTTTGTTTGAAGCTTCAGAGTGGATAGACGTTACTCGTTCATCAGTAGCAGGTAACAACGAAAAATCATTTACTACACCTGCTTTCGTAACAAGTACAGATACTGGCCGTACTGGTATGCGTATTCGTACACGTACTACTGGCAATACAGGCCCAGATGCTTGTACTAACTTCTTTTCGGGAGAAACACAAGATTATGTTGTACGTTTAGTAGAGTTACCTTGTTTAAATCCAACTTCGCCAGGTACACTTACATTAGCCGATTCAGCTTACACAAATACAGCACCTACTTATGCAGTTATAATAGGACAAACAGGCGATGTTATAACTTGGCAAAAAGCTACAGCTTTGGCTGGTCCTTATACACCTGTTGCAGGAGCTACCAACAACGATTCATTGTTAATAAACTTAGGTTTAGGTAAATGGTACATACGTGCCGTAATGACAAGTATTGGTTGCCCTAACGATACATCAAGTATAGATTCTACAATAGTAGCGTTTAAGTGTATTAACCCAACTACAGCAGGTACTGTTAGCGTTGCAGATACATCTTACTCTAACGCTACACCTACTAACAATGTTGTAATTACGGGTCAAACAGGCGAAACTATTACATGGCAATATGCTACTACTATAGGTGGTACATACAGTACATTAACAGGTTCAATTAACAACGATTCGGCCGCAATACTATTAGCGCCAGGTAAATATTATATACAAGCCTTAATTACAAGTTTAGGTTGTACATCATCAACATCAAACATTGACTCTACTATAGTAATATTAAAAGGAGATAATGTATGCGATGCTATACCATTAACATTTGGTACAAGCCCAGTATATACTAACGCAGGTTCAACTTTACAGGTTGGCGAAGCTACTAGCGTAGCGGGTTGGTTAACAGCAGCAAATAATACTGTTTGGTTTAGTTTTACTGCTCCTGCATCAGGTTTAGTAAGAGCACAGTCTCCAGGTTTTGATACGCAATTAGCAATATGGGCAGCAGATGCTTGCGATTCATTATTATCAAGCACAGGTCGTACTTTAATTAAAGGTAGTGATGATGATGCTGCTTATGTAGCACACGGAGGAGCTCAATACTCATCGTATATTGATTCTGTTAAATGTTTAACACCTGGTAAAACGTATTATATAAGTTTAGACGGTTATGGTACAACAACAACAGGTTCAACATCAATTATATTAACTAACATAGCTGTTGATACCGTATTTACAGGGGTTACTCCAGTAGTATGTTCATACAGTACGCCTATTACATTAACAGCACCTGCAGGTGGTGTATTTACAAGTGCACAAGTAATGGGTACTACTTACACGCCATCGGCAATGACAACAACAGATACTATTAAAGTAACTGTATTAGGTTGTTATTCATCTACACAATTAATATCGGTATCTAAACCAGTAGTAACTGTTATGGGAGATACAGCTGTATGTGCAGGTTTATCAACTACATTAATGGGAATGGGTGTTGCAAGTTACGCTTGGACAGCAGGTCCAGCTACAGCAATGTATGTTGTTACACCAACAGCACCAACAACTTACGAAGTAATAGGTACTGATGCAAGTGGTTGTGTAGATACTACAACGTTTAAGGTTAATGTAAACGCATTACCAGCAGCTCCAATTATTATGGCAACATCACCAGAATTAAATTGTACAATAACTACAGATACTTTATCAGCTAGTAATTACACTATGGGCTTAACATGGAGTAATGGTGATACGACAGCTAAAAGCGTTGTAAATGTTGCAGGAACATACTACGCAACATATACTGATGCTAATGGTTGTAAATCAGACTCATCAAACAATCTAACTATAATAAGCAATACAGGAATTGCATTAGCATTTACAGCACCATCACCTAACGACAGTATATGTGTAGGAGGTACAGCTAACTTAGCAGTAACAGGTACTGCGGTTAATTATACTTGGAGTCCTGCACTTACATTAAGCGCTAGCACAGGTACAAACGTAATAGCTACACCAACAGCAACAACTACTTATACTGTAGTGGCTGATAATGGTGCGGGTTGTTCAGTTAAAGATTCGGTAACTATAACAATAGTTCCTAATGCAATAGTTACAGCTACAGCAGCAAGTCCAGTAGTAACGGTTACAAGTGGTAATATATCAAACGCTGTAACAGTAACAGGTGCTACTACGTTTGATTTTACATCATCGGTAACAGGAGTGGCTACACACACAATGGTTGCGGGTACTGCGCTTACAACTTCTATTAACGATTCAATAGGAGCTAGTACAGGTGGTAACGGTACTGTTGATTATGTAATTACAGGTTACAACGCTATTGGTTGCCCATCGGCTCCAGTTATGGTTACTGTAAACATATCATCGGTAGTTGCTTTGGCTAACAAAGCAATAGACGCTAACCTAAACATTTACCCTAACCCTACTGCTAACGTATTAAACGTATCAGTAAAAGCAAATACATTAAACGTAACAATGTTTGATGCTACAGGTAAAGTGGTAAAACAAGCTAACGTAAATGGTAACACTACGCAATTAACAGTAAGCGACTTAGCAAGCGGTACATATTCGTTAAGAATAACTACCGAAGCAGGTACAACAGTTAAAAAAGTAACGGTTACTAAAGAGTAATAGTTAAATAGTTTTAAATTAAAA
>JBEBIC010000234.1:0-4309 GCA_040080595.1 Bacteroidia bacterium
GTATTAAATTTTATCAAAACATACTAAGAATGCGAATACTGTAGAAACAATCCATGTAACAAGAAGTACATAAAGTAGTAAGCTAATCCAAAAATTAGTGGTAACACCTTCCTTTAAGAATACTGCCAATGGTGGAATAATTATACAAAGTATAGCCAATACTACAGGGCTAACATCTCCGCCACCACCCACAGCCATTGTGTTTTTTAACGAACGTATTTTTTTAACAGCACTCATTTTTTTAACAATAGATGTTGTTGTTTTAACAGGCGTATAATTGCTTGCTATTAAGGTTTTAGTTTCGGTAAACTCGGGCGCGTTTACTGTACCTTCTTCCGTATTTATACTCACAGTAGTTGCTACTACATTATTTTCTGCTACTACATTTGCTTGCTCTTCAGCTACGACAGTAGCGGTAGTTACAGTAGTTGCTACTTCATTTTTAGTTTGGTTTGGTTTAGCCGTTTCGTTTTTGGTTATAGAAACGTTGTAACCATTGCTATAATGTTTTTTGGTAATGTTAATTGATGAGGAACAAGACAATAATAATGCGCTTGCTACAACACTTGATAGTAGAATAATTTTTTTCATTTTTTTTAAAATTAGTTATGGTTTATACTTTGGTTTTATTTCTGCAAGTGTAGTTATAAATTTAATAGCGCAAAAACAATTTTAACCATAATTGATTTTGTATATTCATAATTGAATAATTTCATTAAATCTGACAAAAAAACGAGGTTAATTTATTTACCCTTTCAGCTGAATTTACTAGCGAAGACAGCTGTCGCGAGCATTTTAAACTAGAACGAAATTAAATAAACTAATTAGTTGTAAAGTGAGTTACTTAGTTAATGCTTTCTCGTAAAACCAACTTAGCCCAGTGGTTAATAGCACTATGCTAATAGAACTTATGGGCATGAGTATAGCCGCTATTACTGGCGATAAGTTACCTTGTACTGCAAAAAATAATCCTACAAAATTGTATATTACCGATAGGGCAAAACTTGCGTATATAATTGATTTTTCTTTTTTGCAATAGCGTATAAGCTCATTTAACAATGTAAAACTATGCCCTGATAAAATAGCATCGCAGGCGGGCGAAAAATTATTGGTGTCATCGCTTATGGCTATGCCTATGTTGCTTTGTTTTAGCGCCCCCGCATCGTTTAAGCCATCGCCTATCATTATTACTTTTTGATTATTGGCTTGCAATTGTTTTATGTAGTTTAATTTGTCTTCGGGCTTTTGGTTAAACAACATGTGTACATTAGTACCAAATATGGTTTGTAAATATTCTTTTTCCGATGCGTTATCGCCCGAAAGTACATGTAGCGTATAGTTGGTTTGCAACGATTTTACAATAGTGGCTAAACCATAACGATAGGTATTGTTAATAGTAAAGCAACCTATGTACTCGTTGTTAATACTTACATATACGTTGCTTCCAGCGGTAGAAGTGTTTTGTTTTTTGTTAAGTACAAATTCGTCCGAACCTATTTTTACCAAGGTATCATTTACATACCCTAGTGTACCCAAGCCTTTTTCTTCAGTATATTTTTTTACGTTTATCCACTTACTATGTGGCAAATAACCCACTATACTTTTGCTTAATGGGTGGTTTGATTGATTTGCTAACGAGCGTATAAGCTGCGCTTGTAGGGCAGATAATTCAACGCCTTGATACTGTATTGCTGCTTTACCTTGCTCGGTAATTGTGCCTGTTTTATCAAACACAATAGTAGTAATGCCCCACATTTGTTCTATAACCGAAGCATTTTTTACATACAATTTATACTTGTTAAGTATGCGTATCATATTACCATTGGTAAATGTAGCACTTAGCAATAATGCGCAAGGGCATGCCACTATAAGCACAGCTGTAGCGGCACTCCACACTTTACTAGCATCAACAAACCACCAATATACGGCTGCCGAAACAGCAATGCTAAACAATATGTACGAAAAATAGTTACTTACCTTATGTATAAACGATGAGTTTTCGGGCTCCTTATTTTCGTTAAACGCATCGTTGTTCCATAGTTGTGTTAAGTAGCTTTGCGATACTTCCTTAACTACCTCTAACTCAATAGCACCAGCGGTTTGCTTGCCACCTGCATATATAATTTCGCTAATTTGTTTTTCAACAGGTACTGATTCGCCCGTTACAAAACTATAATCAATAGTTGCTTTTCCTAAAAACAACATAGCATCGGCAGGCACTATTTCGTTGTTGTGTATTTTTATTCGGTCGCCTACTTTTAACTCCGCTACCGATACTTGTTTTTCGGCTCCATCAGTAGTTATAACACTTACACCTAAAGGAAAGTAGGAGGTAAAATCTCTATCAAACGAAATGCTTTGGTACGTCCTATTTTGAAAATAACGTCCTACTAACATAAAAAACACAATGCCACTCATAGAGTCCAAGTAACCCACGCCCGTACCCGAACCTATTTCATATACACTACGTACAAATGTAATAAGTATGGCCAATGCAATAGGAGCATCTATATTTAAAAACCGTTGGCGTAACCCTTTATAGCCCGAAACAAAAAACTCTGTTGCCGAATAAAAAAACACAGGCAATGCCAATGCAAGTATTAAGTAACTAAACCATTGTTTTAGTGCAAGGTCTTGTAATTCACCCAACGAAAAATATTCGGGAAAGCTCAACATCATAATATTACCAAAACAAAAACCCGCTATACCCAACTTTACAATGGCGGTGGTATCGTACTTTTTTATTTTGCTTGCGCTAATATCATTTAAACTTATGTGTGGCTCATAGCCAATAATAGTAAGGGTTTCGGCTACTTTTGTTAGTGATGTTGTTTTGTAATTATAAATAAGTGTAACTTCTTTTTTTATAAAATTAACTTGCGATTTAATAATGCCTTCGTCTATTTTATTAAGATGTTCCAATATCCAAATACACGATGCGCAGTGCATTTGTGGCAAATAAAATGTAATGTGATGCTGGCTTTCATCTTTAAAATGAATGAGCTTATTGGCAATTTCGGCATTACTCAAAAAATCAAATTTGCCTTTTCTTATTTCTTGTTTTTGATTAATACCAGGTGTTTTTTCAAAATCATAATACGAACATAAATTATTATGGTTTATAATTTCGTACACCGTTTGGCAACCTCTACAACAAAAGTTTTTATCTTCTATTGCATAATGCGTAGTACTAGGCACATTTTCGCCACAGTGATAGCACGTAGTTTTGGTTTGGGTAGCGTAAGTTGTTTCCACAGTATAAACGTACTGGAATTAATTTGAATAAAAAAAATATGGTTTAATTATGCAGTGTTAGCAATGGAACGGTGGTTTTAAAAGCCAATTCTTTGGTAGTACTTACATACAATAGTTTGTGCAAAAACGAATACTCTTTTTGTTGCATCACTATTATATCCACGTTGTGCGTGTTTACAAAATGAAGCAATGCTTCGCTTACATTATCGTTACTTAGTATAAATGTTTTGTGGTCAGTATGTTCTAATTTCTGCTCTATGTACAATTCTTCTTTCGCCTCTTCTTTATCTATTAAATGATCTTCGGGTATAACATGTAGTACACTTAGTTCCGCATTAAATAAATTGGCAATACTTTTTATTTTAACAAGATTATTTGCGTCTTTAATATCGCTTGCATAGGCTATCGAATGTATTTTTTTGTACCTATAATTTGTAGGAATAATAAACACAGGAATACTACTTTCTTTTGAAATAGAAACTGCCGTACTTCCTATTAATGCCTTTCCTATTTCGGTGTTATGTCCTGTAATGCCCATAACTATATAGGTTATGGCTTTTGTAGTTATGTAATCATTTATAGTTGATGATAAATTTCCAGCCTCGGCACAGCACGTTATTTCGCCTGTAAATGAAGTTTCTTTTTTTAATTGAGTTGCTTTTTCGTTTAATCGCTCCAAATTAATTTTAATACTATCATTTACGGTATAAGCCATTACATTATACTCGTTACTATATTGTTGTATAGAGTCCACATGGAGTAGTACAATATTTGCATTTATATCGGTAGCTAAGTCTGCTGCATAGTTTAACGCATTGGTAGATACGTCCGAAAAATCTAAGGGTACTAATATAGATATCATGATTATTATATTTTTTAGTGCAATATAAAAATAGTAGCTCAGCATAAGCCCACACCTAACATTGCTTAGGTATATGTATGATATAAGTCATATAAGGATTGTTTAGTTTATAAAATAAATTCCCCGCTTTACCAATGCAAAGCGGGGAATTTATTTTATAAACTAAACGTAAAGTTACTTATTCTTTTATAA
>JBEBIC010000235.1:0-4299 GCA_040080595.1 Bacteroidia bacterium
TTTTGTACCTATAGCAAAACCGTCCTCAATGCCTCCTAGTGCTATATTTTGCAATATAGGTAGTGGTGTTGGTACACAGTTGGTAAGTTTTGTACCTATGGCAAAACCATCGTCGATGCCCCCTATATATTGTGCTTTTGTTGGCGTGTAGCTACACGCCAACAAAAGCACAATATATAGGGGATTAATTATTAATTTCATTAGCCTAAAAAAAAATTAGTAAGTACGCCCACCACGCCCACCACCACCGCATTCGCGATTAGGTGTGGGTACATTTATAGCACTTCTATCACTTATTTGTATGCCGCCTCCAGTTACCACATCACAAGATGATCCTTTGCGACCTGTACCTAAACCTGTGGTTACATTGGGCCAATTAGCAACATCGGCATTGCCATTGGCTAATAAAACACCATTGCCATGCAATGCCGTAAACGTTGCGCCTGCAGCAGTGCTTGTATTTACCACCTGCTCCCACACATTACCTGCCATATCCATAGCTCCAAAATAAGCAGCACCTGCCGTTACTCTTGTACTAGCTGCCTGTGCAGCATAGCCCACTCTTTTAGCTCCTTGACATAAACCTGAAAACGAACCTGCCCAAGGTCCATTTTGAACAGAAACTGGCGCATCGCCTGCTGTATTAACCGCTGTGTATCCTACTGCACCAGTAGTATTACTATTGGTAGTGTTATTTCCCCAAGGAAATTCTCCATTTACACGTCCGTTAAAACCACGGCATACTTTTTCCATTTCTAGTTCCGTAATAGGGCGTAGGGCACTCCAGTCTAAATAAGCGGTTAAATCGGCCCATTTTAAATAATTGCACGCATTCCATTGTCCATCGTTGGTGCTATTATGTGGTAGTGCAATGGCGCAATTATTGGTATAATGCGCAGGTGTAGTACTAGCTACGCCTACTATATCAGTACTTATTCCATTACTTCCTGAAGCTCCCGAACCGCCTGTCATAGAATAATTTAAGGGCGAAACATTAGGTGCTAAAAACGTGCAACCTGTTTGTTGGTCGTAGGTAAGTGTGTTTAACATTTCTACATACTGTTGTTGGGTAATTTCGTATTTCATACAATAAAAACCGTTATAGCCCATGGGGTAAGTAGTGGGTAAGGCTACGTTGGTAAAACCCGCTCCGCCTGCACTTTGTATAGCATTGGCGGCTATACCACTGGTTTGTAAGGCAGCTGTAACGGTAGTATTAATAAATGTTTTGTTAGAGGTGGAGTTATCGCCAATTTCAAAATTGCCTGCTGGGGCATACACCATTTCTATACCAAATACCTTTATGTTGTAGGTACCTGTGGGCATATTTACTTGCATAGTAACTGCTGTAGCGGCTATGTTGCCTGCGCCAGCTGTACTACGGCGCACAAATATGCCCATGCTGTCGGTTACATCTTCTACCATTAATGGTGCTCCTACCGTAGAACCTGGCACTACCTTGGCGTGGCTCCACACGGTGGGGGTGCTACAGTCTTGGTATTTTATAAATAGCCACACGGCGTCCCAGTTATTGGGTGCAGTGGCGGCGTTCCAACTATTAGCCCACGCTATGTTAAAGGTTACGGTGTTGCCCACTGTGGCTACAGCAGTAATGGTGGCATTGTTGGCAAATGTGCTAACTATACTGGCTATAGCTATGCTTAATGCCGTTATTATTGTTTTCATTGTTGGGTTGTTGTTTTATTGTTCTAACAAACCATCGGCTTGCCATTGTTTTACACTGCTTATTTGTGTTGCGCTTAGTTTACTAGCTCCTTTGGGCATTTTGCCACTATCCATGTCTTGTATAATTATGGCTACCGATGCTTTTACGGTGGCGTAGTTATAGTATGCACCATCATTAGACGATGCTCCATGGCAACCAGCACAACTGGCATCTATTATTGCTTTTACTGCACCGTTATAAGTTGTTTTAGTGCCTGTAGATGCTGTGGTAGTGGTTGATGCTGTGGTGGTGGTTTTGTCTTTTTTGCAGGCTGTAGCGGTTATTACTAAAGCACTTGCTACTAAAATTAGTTTTTTCATTGTTGGGTTGTTTTTTTAGTTAATTGTTTATTTATTTATTGAGTTTTATTTTAAAATTTGATGCACGGTAACATGGCTACGTTGCGTGGGCGGTGTTTGAATTCACTTACCACCACAGCAGCAGGATTACTATTAATACCCCCTCCAGGGTTAACTATGTACCCTCCGTTTGCAGGAGTTGAATTAACTACACCATCGTTGGTAACAACCCCTTTACTGTCAGACCACCAGTCGTTAAATGTACCTACAGCCGCCGCGCCAAAAAGTTCTTTGTGTGTAGATGCTATTTGTGCAGTACCAATAGCTCTACCAGCATCAACTCCACGTGCATTATCCACTCCACGTACAAACTCGCCACGTAGGTCGGGCAGGTTAAATGTGGTGCTACCGTCGCCCACACCATACAGTGTGCCTATTGCAGCAAATAACTCGGCATAAGTAGTACGGCTTACGGCTTGTGCGTTGCATTCTAAGTAACCATTAGGCGCAGTAGCATTAGCAAAATAATTAATAGTTCCTGCAGGTTCGGTAAGGCAATCCCACTTAGTTCCATCGTGTATATATACGCCTTTTAGCGTAAGGTCATACACTTGCAAGCCTGCAATAGGTGCTACTATAGCTTTACGTTGTACGCTTGTCATACGAGGCATAGCAAAACCAGCAGTGGTGCTGGTTACATCTAATTGTGCACTTGTGGCAGGCGCAGTAGTGTTAATACCCACATTTACAGCATCAACGCCTGTACCACCTAGTACCATAGCGTTGCTTACACCTACTTTGGCGTTGTAACCTATGGCGGTGGCTTTGTTGAGGTTGTTCAATGTAGCGTCGGCACTATAACCTAAGTAGGTGTTATTACTACCTATAGTATTTGTAGCTCCTGCCTGATAGCCTATTGCGGTATTATTACCGCCAGTGGTATTAAAACCAAGGCCTTGCACACCACTAGCAGTATTATTACCGCCAGTAGAATTAAACATAAGACTTTGATAACCATTGGCCGTATTATAATATCCTGTAGTATTAGTCCACATACTATACGCACCATCAGCAGTATTATCAGTACCTGTGGAGTTTGCTTCAAGTGCCATAAAACCATTAGCGGTATTTCTAAATCCTGTTGTATTAACAGTAAGACTATACATACCGTTGGCCGTGTTTTGATGACCTGTTGTGTTATAATAAAGACTATACACACCGTTAGCTATATTAGAATGTCCTGTTGTGTTATAATAAAGACTATACGCACCGTTAGCTACGTTTTGTGTACCTGTTGTGTTACTGTACATAGCTTGATGTCCGTTTACACTATTTTGTGTACCTGTTGTGTTTTTGCTTAACGCTTGGTTACCTACAGCTACATTGCTACCGCCTGTGCTTGGCGTACCTGGAGTACCATACATTGCTTGATAACCTACTACTACGTTATTGCTAGCCGTGTTGTTGGCAGGAAGTGGGGCACCACCAAATAATGCTTGTGTACCTACAACGGTATTGGGTGAAGTGGCAATTGTGTTGTCTATTTTAAGAGATGATAAGGCTCCAATAGAAATATTATTACTACCAGTAGTACTATTGGAAAGAGCTAAATAACCATTGGCAATATTATTACCTCCAGTAGTATTAAAATAAAGAGCACTATTACCAATAGCCACATTTTCAGTTCCAGTAGTGTTGCGCTGTAATGATTGATGCCCCAAAGCGGTATTAGAACTACCCGTGGTATTTAGCGAAAGAGAAGAAAAACCAACAGCAGAATTGGCACTTCCTGTGGTGTTAATGGCAAGTGCACCATTTCCTATAGCCACTGTGCCCCCAGCACCTGTGGTAGCTGGGTTTAAAGCATTTACTCCAAACGATGTGTGAACAGATAATAAACCACTTTGCACGTTATTACGCTTAAATACTACATCCACATTATCGGTTGTGCCTATAAAGTTTGTACCTGCCACTGTGCCGCTATTACCTGTAAGTCCCCAAAACATAGCGTTAGCGACGTTAGGAGTAGTAGAAGGCACAATATCGCCACTCGCATTAGTGCCTAATAATACAGCATTAGGCATACTGGTAAGGCGCAAACCACTACTACCTGCTGTGCCGTGGACTATCTCTAACTTATTATTGGGCGTAGTGGTATTTATACCTACGTTTACCGCATCTACGCCTGTACCGCCTAGTACCATACTATTACTTGCGCCAACTTTGGCGTTGTAACCTATGGCAGTAGATTTATTGAAATTGTTGGCAGTAGCG
>JBEBIC010000236.1:0-4296 GCA_040080595.1 Bacteroidia bacterium
CAACTAATGTTATAGCCTTATTTCTAATTTTAGCCTTTTTAATGACTTTATTAATGATATTGAAGCGTTTTTTTATCATATTTAAAATAGAAATTGAAGACTTAAATTAATTTTTTTTTTTCAAGCTCCCCAGTTCCAGCAAGTGTTCCATAGCTTAAATAATTGGTGGTGCTGTTTCAAGTGTTAAGCTATTACGTAGAGTAAACGAAGTAATGGCGTCACTTGGAACTTTTATATAGCAGAAGTTTTTAACTTCGTTAAGCACTCAAAACTCTAGCTTTGTACTATAAATTAACATGAAGTACTTGTACAAAAGAAAACGTAACACTAATAAACACACTATTAAGCAAAGCATTCTCACTAAACCTAAATTTAAAATAAACTTGAGCAACAGCGAGACGCTTGCGTTAGCAAGGAGCAGTTCATTTTCTATTACATAGTTCAAAATAAAAAAAAACGTAAGTAGTAATTATGAAAAATATAATTTTAAGTACAGTATTAATAGTCTTGAGTGCTAGCAATAGTAGCGCTTTAACGCCTATGCTACATTACGTGTTGCGTGCACCAAAAGTAAAAGTAGAAAATCCACCCTTGCTTGTTTTGTTGCACGGTGTAGGGAGCAACGAAAATGATTTATTTTCATTTGCTAATGAATTGCCCGATAGTTTTTTGGTAGTATCGTTGCGTGCGCCTATTACCTTAAGTAGCAATAGTTATGCTTGGTTTTCGGTTAGTTTTAAAGATGGAAAAATTACAGCAGCAGATACTGCACAAGCAATAAAAAGCAGCGCATTAATTTTAAAATTTATAACACAGTTAAAAACTACAAATAAGTTTAACAACAAACAAGTTTACTTATGTGGTTTTAGCCAAGGAGCAATAATGGCGTATTGTGTAGGCTTAACTAATGCTAACAAAATAAAAGGCATAGCTGCACTTAGCGGACGTATATTAGACAACATAAAACCAGTAATAAAACAATCAGCAGAGTTAAAACAATTGCGCATATTTATAGCACACGGCACTACCGACAATGTTATACCTGTTGCACGAGGACGAGAAGCAAATACGTACTTAACAGAACTGGGACTTACGCCTACTTACAAGGAATATAATGAGCCACATACAATAAGCAAAGCCACTCTTACTGATGTTGTTGCGTGGCTAAAATTAAACAAGTAGCACTACTTATTCCAAATACCTGTTGCGGTGTTATTTACTATTTTGTGGTACTGTATTTTGGATAATATTGCATCGGGTAACAACACTATTATGTTGGCTAATATAACTCCTGTGGCATCTAACTTAAAATACACACACAGTACGTATGCCACAGGTATATTAATTATACATTGTGCAATGGCACTATACGTACCCAATTGTATTTTGCTTACGCCACTTATTAAACTATAATGTATAAGTATCCATACATTAATAAGTACATATACCGCCATGTATATGTTTAACTTGTAATGTATAACTAACTGCTTGCGCAACCAAAAATCATATACATAACTGGCACACAAAGTCATAATAATGGTAATACCTACACCTATTACAAATGCCCGCAATAGCTTGCTATAAGTGCTGTGTATCCACTGCATATCGTTTTTGTTGTAGGCTTCGGTGTAGGCGGTAAGTAGGGGAGAGCTTATCATAAAAAAGCCAACTGTTATTAAATTGTAGTACTTAAATACTACGTTGTACTCTACTACTTTTGCGCTAGAAAAAAAATGATTTATCAAAAAATTATCAGTACTAAATACCACTATTGCAGCTACTTGTATCATAAAAAACTTTACACTAAGTTGAAACAAGTTGGGGGCTAACGACCAATCTACACTGCGCCAATGGGGCAATGCAGCACGTAGTGGGTGTGCGTACAAATATATAGTAGCAAAGCCATACACTGCTATAGCACTTATACTTATGCTCCACGCATAGTTTAATAATTGCGCTTTGCCTACAGCACCAAGTGCTACTACTACGCATAGTGTGGCTATGTTTATAAGTGTATTTATTAAATTATTAACAAATGATAATTGGTAAGCAAGTACTACGCTCAACACTACTTTAAGTACAAACTGTATGCTAAAAAACATACACATAACAGCCATTACTTGTTGTAGCTCTTGTGTGGATATAGTGCTTACATTAAGCCAATTTACCCAATTAAAACTATACACTACAATTAAACCAATAACCATAATGCCTAAGGCTACAAGCGTTATAATGGCGTAAGTAGTGCTTACCAATTTTTTTATTAATGGAGTATCGTTATTGGCTAATGCTTCGGCTACTTTGTTTCGTAAACCGTTACTTAAACCAATATCAAATACATTAAACCAAGCTATAACGGAGCTTAATGTAAGCCACAGTCCGTAAGTATCTTTGCTTAGGTAATGTAGCGTTAAGGGCATAAGCACATAGCCAATACCTATGTTTATAGCTTTGAGTAAGGCGGTAAATAGTATGTTTTTTTGTACACGCTGTGTACGTTCGTGGGTGTTATTATTTTTTATAAAACCAATAATTTTATTTAGATACTTCTGCACTTGTTATAAAATATTTGGTGTCGCCTTGCCACGAAAACACTAGGTATTTTTCTTCGTAGTTAAGTTTTATTCTGCGCCCACTAAGTAGGGCTTCGTTTAATTGGTTTACTAACGCTTCATTGTTTCCGTTTACCGAAAACTCCCATAGTTTACTGGTTGATGAAGCAGCCGATTGGTCGCCTACAAACATGGTTTGACTTAGTTCGCCCTCCCAAGTTTTAAACAAATATCCTTTTTTGCTTAGCTTAACTAATGTGCCTGCACGCATACCCTCGCTGTAGGGTGTAAATACAAAATAGCTCATTACTAAAGTTACTAATGCTACTAAAATAAGTGTATAGCGCAAGGTTTGTTTTTTTATACGTTGCCACAGTGTGGGCGTAACTAGTGTGTTTACGGGTGTTGTATTATTATTTGTAGTATCCATTTATTTTTAAAATTTGTTGGTTTTAATCGTAATTCGTAATTAATTATACTACTTTGTTATGTTCGCATGCGCCAGCAGCTAAGCGGTCGCATTTGCCATATAAGTTTAGTGAGTGATGTTGTATGGCAAAGCCCAATATTTCGGAACTTGTTTTTTGTATTTGTTGTATGCGTGGGTCGCAAAACTCAAATACTTTGGCGCAATCCATACATATAAGATGGTCGTGTTGCTTGTATTTGTAGCATTTTTCGTATTGCGCCATATTTTTGCCAAACCTATGTTGGGTTACCAAGCCACAATCCAAAAACAGTTCTATGGTGTTGTACAGTGTGGCACGGCTTACACGATACTTTTTGTTTTTCATAAGTATGTATAATTCCTCAATATCAAAATGCCCATCGTGGCTATATATTTCGTCCAGTATGGCGTAGCGTTCGGGTGTTTTGCGTTGCAGTTTTTCGCTAAGGTATTGGGTAAGTATAGCGCGTACCTCTTCTTTAGTTTTGTCTGATGAACTTGTGCTCATTGTTTATATATCTATCTAATAATTACATCATACCTAGTTCTAGCATAGCTACTTCGCTCATCATAGATTTTTCCCAAGGTGGTTCAAATGTTATTTCTATTTTGGCAGAGTTGGCGGTGTCTATTGCGGCTAGTTTTTTTTCCACGTCGGGTGGTAATGTTTCAGCCACAGGGCACGACGGCGATGTAAGCGTCATGGTAACTTTTATGTCGTTGGTGGCATTTATGTTTATTTCATATATCAAGCCCAGTTCCCATATATCTACAGGTATTTCTGGGTCGTAACATTCTTTAATAACGGCTATTACTTGGTCGGCAAGTGCTTTGTTATCAGTATCTATAATTGCGGGCATTGTATGGGTTTTAGTGAAAAATCTACAACCGTAAAAATATCAAAAAAAACAAGTTGTTGAGTTTTAAATTTAAGGTTGATTTTGCCAACATAAAAACTAACCTTAAAAATACTTTGTTACATTTATATTCTTAAATATTTAAAAAAAACATGGTAGGGTATATACATTCTGTTTTGGCACTTACACAATTTTGGTTTCAGCCGTGGTTTGCTATTTTGGCTATTGCAATTTGTATTGGCTTTTTGGGTCTTCTAATACGAGATAACAAAACTTATAATGCCAATTATGTAAGCGCTGAAGCCACTAATTTTAATTTAGCCACAGGGCGTTTATTGTTTTTATTTGCCTCATTTATACCACCACTTACAGCACTTGTGTATTGCTTAATTATTGGTAAAATAGATGTTACACTTTATGTTAATACTACTTTTGGAAT
>JBEBIC010000237.1:0-4284 GCA_040080595.1 Bacteroidia bacterium
CAGTACCGGTGCTGAAATTTATTTTGATACAAAAATATGGAATGCTTTTCCGGTGAGTATTGGTGTACGGTTTTCGCATTTGCTGGATAAGGACCTGCTGAACCCAACAGTTAAAAACAGGTGGGAGATCATAATTCCGATAGGGTTGATACCCGATTAATATTTTATTGTTTTAATAATGCAAGTTGTCCCACGTGGTAAGCCAAATGGCTTGTTCGGCTCAATACCACATTTAATTTATTGCGATGTGGTTCTTTTGCAAAATCTTCATCAGATACTGCGGTATGTTTTTCAAACCATTGTGTGGCAGTTAGTAATTCTAAGTTAGATAAAAGTAATGTATTTACCTCGTTCCATTGCGCTCTTAATTGTACAATAGATGGCTTTTGTAAAGCAGATTTATCAGCGTTCTTAATAAATACTTCTGCCAATTGTGGGTATAAACTTTCGCCAAAACCAAGCAATGGTAGCATATTATCGTGCACTGCTATTAAATGTCCTAGTAGGTAATGTCCTGTGTTTTTGTTTGGAGAAACCTCTTGTTCAAGTAGTTCGTCAGAAAAACCATCTAACATTTTTGATGTTCGTTTGATGTAAATCCCAAAAGAATCTAGGGCAATTTTTAATGTAATATCGTTTTGCATTTTTTATTTAATTTTCTTTCCGTCTTGTACAAAGGTAATTGTTTCGGCTATTTCGTAAGCATTTACGGCCGAACAGTACATAGCAATTTTTGCAGAAATATTTTTAACCGCATCACTCGCAAAGAATTTGTCCATATCGCTTTTATTGGTAAACCCAAGTATTAGCGATGCCTGAAACATATCCGACTTAGTGTTGTCGTGCATTACATTTGGCGTGTTCCAATCCTTTTGTTTCCATGGGTTATAGGCTTTGTTTCTCAATTCGTTTAGCATACCTGTATTGGCAAGTGTTGGTGTAAGTTCGTTATTGATAAATTTTTTAAACTCTTTATCGCTAACACCATCTTTTTTTCTAAAAAACACTATTGAACTCGCATCTATTTTAGTGTCTGTCTTAGCAACTTCATACCACTTCGCATTTTTAGGATAAGCAATATATAAAACGCTTCTTTTTAAAAAGTTTACTTCATCAGCAAAAGCCAATTTATGTTGTTTCTTTCCTTGAAATAATCCTGCATAAAAACTTTTTAAAGTTACATCGGCTATCCCATCAATTTTGCGATTTTGCGGTATGGCTGTTTCTACACCATTTATAGCAGGCCAAAGTCCAGTGTTGCGTTCTGCCAAATGTAATTGGCGGTACTGCCAAAGCCCAGGATTTGATGCAATAATTTGGGCATGTGAGCCTTTCCAGTGGTTCATACTTTCTTGTCGTGGCTTATCAGTACGCATCCAAAGCGGTATTGTTGATGATAAATGTTTTTCAGCTTTTATAGTTGTTGCAACCTTTACAGGGGTTGTATTTTGCGCATAGCCACCAATTGTTGTAGCCATACTTAATGTTAAAATTAACGCTGTTTTTTTCATTGTAGTTAAATTTTATTTGGTTAAAATAGTGTTTGGTTATGTTTTATTTGGTTAAAAATGGAATTGCTTTTTTAAGAAACTCCTCATGATATTGAAAGATACCGCCATGCCCAGAATTTGGATAAATTATTACTGGTTCAGCATTTGTAAAACGTTTTGCCAAATCGTACGAATTAGGTGTAGGTACCATTCGGTCGTTATCGCCATTGGCTACTAATACTGGGTGTTTAAACACGCTCAAATCGGCAGGCGTAGCATGTCCCCAACTTTCAATGGCTTTCAATTGTTTTTTTAGTACATATAATTGTACTTTTTTATCACGATTTTCTTTTCTTTCTTTTAATCTGTTTAGGAAGTCTCGGGCTGCTTGTTTACCTACTGTATTTTGTGTAAAGAATAAATAAAACTTAGGGTCTCTAAACGAAAAAATCCCTTTAAATATATCTTTATACGTTAAGCCCACCACATCGCTCACGCCCGCACCGCCTCTTGGCCCTGTGCCTGCAAGTATTATTTTACGCGCCAAGGTAGGTTCTACCAATAGTAATTCCTGAGTAATAAAACCACCCATCGAAAACGCCATAATATCTACTTGCTTATAGCCTAGTGCGTGTATAAATGCAATAGCATCTTTTGCCATATCTGGCAGGCTTGTACCTTGCTTGCCAGTAGTAGCGCCTACGCCACGGTAATCAAACGAAATTATGTGGCGCTCTGCCGCTATTGCGTCCATTATTCTTGGGTCGCAATTATCAAGGTTTGCCGTTAGGTGGTTAAAATAAATAACAGGTATATCGCCTTGTTTACCATACGAACGGTACGCAAATTTTATACCGTTAGCTTCTACAAACTGTGTAGGAACTGTAGCGTAAGTGTTGCTTGCGCTTTGTGCATTTGATGTTTTCATGTTAAGAAATATTGAAATGGTTAAAAGAAATATAGTTTTCATTTTTTCGTTATTTTTTAGTTGTGTTATTAATAAATGTTTTAATGTACGTTGTTACTAATTCAGGATACTGATAATGCGGTGCATGACCTGCGGCATTAAAAATAACATGTTGCAATGTTGGTGCGTTTTTCAACAACGGAAACCAATTTTCTACTGCAAACGAAATATCGTTATCGCCCGATACTGCCAATACTGGAGTTTGTAATGTTTTATAAGCATCTCTAAAATTATCAGCATCTACAGCCAATTGTTCAGTTACTGCAAAATAGCGTTGTAGCACTTCCAATTTAACTGGTACTTTTGATTCGTCGTACCTTTGTGCAATACGTTGTAATGATGCTATACCAGCAGTAGCACTTATGGCTGATGTTGGTTCAAAAAACAAGGTAATAATATCCTCTGGCGTATAAGTAGGTTGTAATGCTTTTTCTAAAAATAGTGGCGAAAGTGCAGTTTCGTTTTTACCCATTGGGTTACTACCTATTACTACTGTACCCAATACTCTAGTTGGATAAAGGAATGTTGCGTACTGCGCTATTAAACCACCATACGACCAACCTCCTACAAAGTATTTATCAAAGTTTAAATAGTCAGCCATTTTGGTAACCTCTGCTGCTACTTGATGCAAATCCATTGGCAACTCACCCTCAGAGTAGCCAATACCCGAATAATCAAAAGTAACTACAGTATTGTTTTCGGCTAACAAATCTAAGAAAAGAGGATCCCAAGTATCTAACGTTCCTCTAAAACGATTTGCCAAAATTAGTGGTGTACCATTGCCTATTTTACGGTAAGCAATTTGTTTGTTGTCAATAGTTGCGTATTGAGTTTCTGTTGTTAATGCGTTGTTTGTCATTTTTTTAAAGTTTTAAATTGATTATTAAATTGTATTTTTTGTTGATTAATTGTTATGCGTTATTTAATTGTTTAAGAACCATTTTTTCTAATATGCCATAAGCAAAGAGTTGTAGTGTAACTAATATTGACAAATCTTTTCCTACCAAGTTTCTAAATTTAGGTGCATCGGTTTGCACCACTTTAAGCACTTTTGCAGCAACCATTGCAGGGTCTTCGCCTTCATTTACTATAAAATCGGCATATTTCTCTACTTTATTTCTTAACGAATTATAATCTTCAATTCTGTTTAAAGTTGTTGATGCGTTTTCCATAATATTTGTTTTAAAAGAGCCTGGCTCTATCATAGCTACACGAATATTAAACTCAGTTAATTCGTAGCGCAATGCTTTGAAATAGCCTTCTAAGGCATGTTTAGATGCAGCATAGTAAGCAGTACTAGGAAACGCAACAAGTCCTGTAATTGAACCTACGGTTATTATTTTTCCCGATTTTTGTTTTCTTAAAGTAGGCAATAAGGCATTGGTTACTTTAATAGTTCCCCAAAAGTTAGTTTCAAATTGCTGTCTGCCTAATTCAATAGGTGTTTCTTCGGCAATACCGTTTACCAAAAAGCCAGCATTATTAATAAGGATATCTAACTTATTTATTTCTTTAAAAAGTCTATCGGGCAATGTGCTTATTGATTGCTCCAAATCAAGGTCTAATGCTATTATTTTAAATGGCACTTTTGATTTTATCTTTTCGGGGTTGCGACTTGTACCTATTACAGTATAACCCTGTGTGTGTAGTTCGTTTGCTATAAGTAAACCAAAGCCTGATGATGCTCCTGTAACTAAAATATTTTTTTTCATTTTACTTGTTTTGTTTTTTAATTTGTAAATTTGCTTGCAAATTGCAAGTGCAAATATACAAACAACTTTCAAAATGCAAGTGGTTTTTAAATATTTTTTTTGAATTATTTTTATG
>JBEBIC010000238.1:0-4274 GCA_040080595.1 Bacteroidia bacterium
ACTCAAAGTACTTTCTAAAAAATAAATAAAAATGAAAACAACACAACAACTTCAAAAAAGAATTAAAACACAAATAGGTGTGTTTATAGTTTTATTGCTACTTAGTGGTGTAACAGCATTCCCGCTCGAAACAGAATTAGCACTACTCGTTGATGCTACCCAAAACGCTCCCAATGCACTAAAAAATTGGATAGCAATAGTATATGAAGCCGTACATGAAACAAATAGTAGTTACCCTTTTATGGCTTACGGAACCGATTGGTTAGCGTTTGCTCACATAGTTATTGCTACGGTGTTTATAGGGCCATTTAATGCCCCTGTGCGTAATGTGTGGGTAATACAATTTGGTATGATAGCTTGTTTAATGGTATTGCCACTAGCCTTTATATGCGGTGCAATTAGGCACATTCCTTTATATTGGCAACTCATAGATTGTTCGTTTGGAATACTTGGACTTATACCACTATATAGCTGCTATAAAAATATTTTAAAACTCGAAAAATTAACCTCTAACTAACCACAACCACTAACCCTTAAAAACAAACCAAAACATGAAAAAGAACGATTGGATTTTAGCAACAGCTGTAGCAACGTACAGTTTTTTATTTTACGAGCAAACTGCAGGAATTAATTTTTTACTATTTAATAGTGTAGTTATCGCCTTACTTTTAATTAAAAACGCTACATTAATTAGCAACAAAAACTGGATACTCGCTGCCTTGGGTAGCTTGTTATCAGCCCTATGTATAGGTATTTACGATAGTTCGTTGGCTATTATTGCCAATGTTGTTTCGCTTGGTTTATTGTCAAGTATGAGTTATAACAGTAGGTCGTCGGTATTATTTTCATTGTTATACGCAGCGTATTCTATACTATCATCTCCTGCATATATTGTTATTGATGCTATTGAACGTAAACAAAAAAACAATACCATAGCCACTAATGTACTTATACGAAAGGTAACATTAATAGCTGTTCCTATACTTGTAACGCTGGTATTCTTTTTTATGTATAAAGCAGCTAATCCATTGTTTAACGATTTGGCAAACAAAATAAACATTGATTTCATCTCGTTCTATTGGCTTGCGTTTACACTCGGTGGGTTGCTACTTATGTATGGTTTCTTTCATCAACAAACGGTAAAAGACATGAACGATTTTGAAGCAAATTCGCCCAATACCCTACCCACCAACACCATAAGTACTATTACATTATTTGAAAAACCATTAGCCATTACCGACGAAATTTTTTCGGGACAAGTATTGTTTACACTACTTAATGGCTTATTACTTATTGTAAATATATTGGATATAAATTTTCATTTCATGGGAGGTAAATTACCCAAAGGGCTTACGTATTCCGAGTTTGTGCATCAAGGCACGGGTACTTTAATTATGTCAATTGTTTTTGCTATTGCCATTATACTATTTTATTTTAGAGGCGAACTCAATTTTAACACTAAGAATAAAGACATTAAATATTTGGCGTATGCGTGGATAATTCAAAATGTATTTATGTTGTTATCTACTGCGTTTAAAAACAATTTATATGTTACTGAATACGGCTTAACCTACAAACGAATAGGTGTGTACATTTATTTAATATTGTGTGTGTTGGGCTTAATTACTACGTTTATTAAAATAATGAAAGCCAAAAGCAACATTTATTTATTTAGAACCAATGGTTGGTTATTTTATGGAGTATTGGTATTAAGCTGTGTAATTAATTGGGATAGTACTATATGTACTTACAATATGAATGCAGGCAAGGAACAAGAGTATCTACTAGAACTTTCGGATACAAATTTACCAGAGATATTTACGTGTATAAAAGATACAACAACCACAATGAATCAAACGGACTACAATAGTAGAAAAACTATTGCAAGTAAAATGGGTAATAGACTTTACAATTTTATGAGTGCGAAAAATAAAATGACTTGGAAGTCTTGGTATTACAACAACGACAACATTTACAAACGATTGATGTTATTAAACCAACAAATAACTACACTAACACTACAAGGCGAAGAGGTAACAAACTTAGCACCATTAAAAGAATTTACTAACGTACAACAACTTACATTAAATGATGTAATGCCTAGTGCTTTAAACGACTTACATTATTTCTCTAAACTTAAAAGCCTTACTGTTAGCCAGTTTGATTACTATAACGACGATTACTTAATTTATAAATATAATTTGAGCGCAATAAGTAAACTTACACAATTGCAGTACTTAGACATTAACGATATAGAAGTAAATAACTATGTAGCACTATATAATTTAACACAACTAAAAGAGTTGCTGGTAAGTAACACAATAAGCTATTTAGACTTAAAAATATTACACAAAAAACTCCCTACTACCAAAATAGTAGTGGAAGGTGGTGTTGAACCTGCACATAATTAATAAAACTCCAAACCTAAATACAACACTTGTATTAAAACACAAAACGCCCACGATATTAATCGTGGGCGTTTTGTGTTTGTAGGCATTTGTAGGCTAGGCTATTATGCCCGCTTCCTTGTCTAAATGGTCTTGCACTATTTCTATTGCGTTGGTAATAACATCGCTCAATGCAGTAATAAAGCTACCTTTTTGTGCTATTGCCAATGCGTGTTTAAGCGCATCTTTTTCTTTAGGTACTATTTCGTAGGTTACTTTTTTATCTACTAATTTAATGCCTTCTAATATCAAATTAATAATTTCTTCTTCAGTGCGTCCACGCAAATATTTTTCTTGACGAATAATAATGTGGTCGAACATACGTGCTGCAATTTCGGCACAGTCGCGTATGTCTTGATCTCTTCGGTCGCCTACACCTGCTATTATTCCTACCTTGTGAGGCGAATCCATATTACTCAAAAAGTCTTCAATAGCCAAATACCCTGCTTTATTATGCGCAAAATCTATCATTACTTTAAACTCTTTAAAGTTAAATATATTCATACGCCCTGGTGTTTGCGCTGCCGATGGTATAAAGGTTTCCAACGACATACGAATATCCTCCGTTTTAAACCCTGATAAATATCCTGCTAATGTAGCCGCAAGTACGTTAGCTATCATAAATTTGGCTTTACCTCCAACCGTAAGTGGTATAAGGCTTACACGCTCTACACGTATTTTCCAGTCGCCTTTTTTTACGGTTACATATCCATTTTCGTATATAGCTGCAATGCCTCCTTTTTTGCAATGTTGTTGTATTACGGGATTGTTTTCGTCTAAACTAAAATAAGCTATTTTACAATCTAATGTTGCCCCTACTTTTACACAATATTCGTCTTCGGCATTAAGTATAGCCCAACCGTCTTTTTTAATACTTTTAACCACTACCGATTTTACACGCGCTAAATCGTCTAAATTTTCAATATCGGATAAGCCTAAGTGGTCTTCCTGTATGTTGGTTATTACACCAATATCACAACGACTAAACCCTAAGCCCGAGCGCAATATACCACCACGTGCAGTTTCCAATACGGCAAACTCTACAGTAGGGTCTTTTAATATAAACTCAGCGCTATAGGGACCTGTGGTGTCGCCTTTTTCCAACATATGATTTTGTACATATATACCGTCGCTGGTAGTAAAACCAACACGGTAACCCATGTTTTTAACAATATGCGCAATTAAACGTGTGGTAGTAGTTTTACCATTAGTACCTGTAACAGCTATAATAGGTATGCGAGACGATTTTCCTGGAGGATACAACATATCTACCACTGGCGCTGCTACGTTGCGTGGCAAGCCTTCGCTTGGCGCAAGGTGCATACGAAAACCTGGGGCAGCATTTACTTCCAATATAACACCACCATTTTCTTTGAGTGGTTGTGTTAAATTTTCGGCCATAATATCTATACCACATATATCCAAACCAATAATACGAGAAATACGTTCCGATAAGAAAACGTTTTCGGGGTGCATTAAGTCTGTTACATCTATAGAAGTACCGCCAGTACTAAGGTTTGCGGTTGATTTTAGATACACAATTTCATCCCCCTTTGGCACTGTGGCAAGTGTGTAATTGTATTTTTCTAACAAGTCTTCGGTATCTCTATCTACGCTTATTTCGGTTAATACGTTTTCGTGTCCGTAACCACGGCGAGGGTCTTTGTTTACTTCGGCTATAAGGGTTTCGATAGTGTCTTTACCATTACCTACCACGTGCGCTGGTACACGCTGTGCAGCGGCTACTATTTTGTTATCAATAACTAATACTCTAAAATCAAAGCCTGTAATAAAACGCTCTACAATAACACGGCGCGAATATTTTTT
>JBEBIC010000036.1:0-17860 GCA_040080595.1 Bacteroidia bacterium
CGTAATGAAATTATTAATTATATTATTTATTAACTTGTTATCATTTGGAAGAATAAGAGCTCAATTGAACGACTCTATTGTAATAGTTCCAATTAATTCAAAATTATCTAAAGATAATATAGGCTATTATTTTAAGCTACCATTTTTTCCGCAAAGCACAGTTTCAACTCTTGTAGACGAACTACCAAAGTTTTTAGGAGGAGATGATTCTCTTAAAAGCTTTATATCCCGAAATCTAAAACTACCTGAAATATATTTAAAAAGCAATTTGCATGGTATAGTCTGGATTCCATTAGTTATTGATGAGAATGGAAAAGCGTCATTCTGTGGAAGTATATTTTGTGAAGAGGAATTTATTAACGAAGCTCATCGTTTAGTTGGGTTAATGCCAAAATGGAAGCCAGCAAAGTATAAGAAGAAAAATGTTTATTCCGATATTATTATACCAATTTACTATTCTGACAATTAAAAATTGCAACTGATCAAAATGCTTGGCTTGTAACAAGTTATTTACTTATATATTATTGTGTGGCTAACCCCGTTCTCGCAAGTCTTAAGCTGGTTACTGTACTTCGGCAGGCTCAGCAACCAAGCGGAGTCGAAGTATCAGCGTCTTGTTACTCAATGTTAATTTTAAATTTTTGTTTCGTGAACTCGGCAGAAAAGCCTCGGTTGTGAGTGTATATAGTAGAAGTTTGTAACTTCGTTAATAGATAGGTCGGAGAGCCAAACCTAAGCGTAGTTTAGCTTACACACATTTTCGCTCACAACAAGTCCACAGGACTTATGCCGCACTTTAGTATTATTTTAAAAAGAAACTATGACAATTAAGAAAATTCATTTTATATCAGGACTCACAATTACAATTTTTGTTGGACTACATTTATTCAATCATATTTATAGTGTTTTTGGAGCAGAGAAACACATAGAAACAATGAATGTTTTAAGAATCTTTTATCGTAATGTTTTTTTTGAAACAATTTTATTATTTGCAGTATTAATTCAGATTATTTCAGGTCTTAAATTATTTAAAATTAGTAGAAAAACTGCGAATTCAAAATTTGATAAATTACAAATTTGGACAGGCCTTTATTTAGCGTTCTTTTTTATAATTCATTTAAGTGCGGTTTTAGGAGGACGTTTAATTTTACACCTTGATACAAATTTTTATTTTGGCGTAGCAGGACTTAATACGTTTCCTTTTAACTTGTTTTTTATACCATATTACGGACTTGCAATTTTTTCATTTTTCGGACATGTTGCATCAATTCATAATAAAAAAATGAAACAAAGTGTTTTTGGATTTACAGCTAAGGCACAATCAATTTCAATCTTGGCTTTTGGATTTATATTAACAATCATAATCTTTTACGGACTAACAAACCAATTTAATGGTGTAGCAATACCAAAAGAATACAACATCTTAATAGGGAAATAACAAAAAGAGAGAGGGTCTAATTACTTATATCTATTCTGTTACCACAATTTTGGTTACTCCTGCTGTAGCATTATTTTTAACTACATACACGCCACTAGCCAAACCATTAATGTTTATAGTGCTTGAGCTTGTGGTAGTTGTAAATTTATATACAGTTTGTCCAAGTTCGTTTACTATGGTGTAAGTACCGTAGTTTGGTGTGGTAATGCTAAAGGTACCGTTGTTGGGGTTAGGAGATATTGTTGCGTTAGCAATAGTTAATTTATTTAAACCAACGGTACAGGCATCTACACGTACATTGGCTTCAATAACAGAAACACCGCAAGGGTAAGTTTCCATGTAGGTAATACTATGTATACCAACACCTGCAATACTTGGGTTAAACATGTTGCCTATTATACCAGTACCGCTCCATGTACCATTACCAGTTATAAATGTGAGTACTCTAGCACTATCTGTTACACATAAACTATCAGTTATTCCTGTTATAAGTGCGTAATACGATAATAATGGATCAACATTACCTAATGAATAAGTTACGGTATTGGTACAACCCAAGCTATCAGTACCCGTTACGCTTACTACATTAGTATCTCCTATGTTATGATTAAGAAATAGCGTGTCGTTAATTTCTCCTGTGCTCCATAAGTAGCTAATAGCATTACCAGTTACTATCACTGTATCCATACTTCCTTCACACTCTGTAGAAGCGGGGCTGGAGTAAGTAATATACATAACAGGAAGTTGATGAACGGTTAGTGTAGTAATAACTATACTATCGCAAGTACTTGCTGAGGTAAGTGTATCTATATATGTTCCGCTTAAGTTATATGTGTTGTTGCCAATGCTTATACTTTGCCCTGCGCAAATGCTTTGCGCAAGGTTGTAAGTGGTAGCAATACAATCGTTGTTATAACGCACAATTGCAAAATCGTTATTAGCTCCATTATTACTTGAACCCACTACTATTATTTTTCCATTGGGTTGTATTGCCATAGCATGACCTTCGTCGTAGGTAGCCCCAACAGCAGTAGTAACTATTCCGTCGGTATCAAAGCTAGGATCTAAATTACCATTGGTGACGTAACGTCCTACAATAAAATCTAATTTAGATAAACCAGAATTGGTATAGCCCGCCACTATTATTTTCCCATCAGCTTGTATAGCTATATCTTTTCCATAACTACTATTTGTTCCAATGGTTGTTGTAAGAATTCCGTCAGTATTAAATGCTGTATCCAAACTACCATCAATAGCATAACGGCATAATGCAATATCATAATTTCCTAAACTATTGTGGCTATAGCCTGTTTCTACAATTTTTCCATCAGCTTGTATAGCTAAAGCAAAACCATAATCATAACCCGTTCCAACGGCAGTAGTAACTATTCCGTCAGTATCAAATGTACCATCTAAACTACCATTAGTAGTATAACGTACTAAAGCAAAATCAGCTTTAGCAAGACCCGTACGATAGCCTGCAACCACAATTTTTCCATCAGTCTGTATAGCCACATCGTTACCAGTACCTCCATCAAATCCAATATAAGTAGTAACTATTCCGTCGGTATCAAAGGTATTATCTAAACTACCATTAGTAGTATAACGCACCACTGCAAGGTTAGGGCTAATAGAACCTGTTACTATTATTTTTCCATCGGTTTGTATAGCTATAGAGTTAGCTGTTCCATTAGGAGTGGTAACTATTCCGTCAGTATCAAAGCTAAGGTCTAAGCTGCCATCAATATTATAACGTACCAAAGTAATATTAGGTATGCCACCACTAGTATAACTATAACCTACGGCTATTATTTTTCCATCAGCTTGTATAGCTACATCATTAATACTTGATGAGCTTGTTCCAACTGTAGTACTCACCTTTCCGTCGGTATCAAAACTAATATCTAAGCTACCATCAACGTTATAACGTGCTAAAGCAAAATTACCCGAACCGCCTGCTACCACAATTTTTCCATCTGTTTGTACTGCTACAGCATTAGCTATATCATTAGTCGTTCCAATAGCCGTAGTAACCTTTCCACCTGTACCAAAGCTAAGGTCTAGTGAGCCGTCTTGTGCTAGGGCAATAGTGCTGCTAAGTAATAATGAGAGTATAATTTTATTTTTCATAGTAAGGTGTTGTTTTTAATTTGTATGTAAATGTAAAAATTTATTTAAAGCGAGTTGTTTACCACAATTTTGGTTACTCCTGCTGTAGCATTATTTTTAATCACATACATACCACTAGCTAAACCACTAATGTTTACAGTACTTGTGCCTGCGGTAGTTGTAAATGTATGTATGGTTTGTCCAAGCACGAAACCTAGCCTATTACAAACGAGCTGTTATAGGACGTTTGTGTTTTTTTGCCAATGAGTGGTCAGTCTGCATAAAGTTTTTTAGTTTGCTATGAAACGTTCATAAATCCAGTAAATTAAATACCCAACTGCAATTAGTCTTAAAATAATACTAATTGTAGTATGTTTTATTTGTCCTTTTTCAAGGGTTAATGGAAGTTTTTTTTGAGATGTCCATTCAGGATTTAGTTGCATTCCAAATTGATAGTTTTTATCGTCAGTTGTTTGAATTTTTAAAACTTGCCCACCTCCAAACAGAGAATTAATTTTTACAAGTTGAGCTGTTGAAATAGAGTCAAGTGGAATTATCCAATTGCCACAAATAATTTTTTGGTCTGTTAATATAACAATAGCTCTTTGTGAAGTAGCCCAGTTAAGTCCTCGCTTTATATCTTGATTTGTAGTTGTCATAATACCCTTACTTGCGTCCGTAGCAAAAACCCTTTCGCTTGGGTTGCTAAGTTCAAACTTTCGTTTAATTCGCCTTGTTCCATAAATTAGGTCAATAAGTCTTTTAAGCAGTTGGTTTATCATTTTTGTTTTTAAGTTGTATGTAAATGTAAAACAAAAAAGCAAGCAATAACAATAGCATCAATAGAAACGGATTACGAAACATAGTTACCTCCCAATCAAGCCTCGGTTACTGAGCCTGCCGAAGTATAAAAAATACATCGTACAACTAAACAACCCCTCGCTATAAACATTCCACCGTTCATTACTTCGCTCCTACCCCACTCTATTCCATAAGTATAAGCCCCAACTTCGCATACTGTATTTAATTATAAAAAGTATATGAATAAGCGTTATGTTTTTTACCCAATTATTGGGGCGTTATTAGTAGTGGGCGGCATGTACATAGGCATACGCTTAGGTACTAACCGCACCATAAACCAAGCCCAACGGTTTTTTAGTAGCCGAGCCGCGGCGGGCAATAAGCTCAATAATGTTATTAATTACATTCAAGCCGAGTATGTGGATACTGTGAATGCCGACGAGCTAAGTAACCAAGCCATAAATAGTTTGTTGGAAGAGCTTGACCCACATAGCGTGTATATTCCTGCGGAAGATTTTGAACACACCAACGAACAACTAGAAGGCGGCTTTGATGGCATAGGCGTAGAATTTAATATTCTTAACGATACACTTTTGGTGGTTAGTCCGCTCAACGGCGGGCCATCAGCAACGGCGGGTGTTATGCCTGGCGACAAAATTATTAACGTAAACGGAAAGTGCATTGCGGGCGTTGGACTCAAAAGCGACGATGTGTTTAAATACCTCAAAGGCAAAAAAGGTACATTAGTTAAGTTAGATATACAGCGTGCGGGTTTCAAAAAGTTGTTACCGTTTAATATTATACGAGATAAAATACCATTGAAGAGTGTAGATGTTTCTTTCATCATTGCTCCTACTGTGGGCTTTATTAAAATAAGTAAGTTCTCCGCAACTACCCACGACGAATTTATAAAATCATTTATCGCACTCAAAGCACAAGGGTTACAATCGTTAATATTGGATTTACGTGGTAACCCTGGAGGCTTCCTCAACGAAGCGGTAGATTTGTGTGATGACTTTTTGGACGATAAAAAACTAATTGTATATACCCAAGGTAAAGCCCGACCAAAGCAAGAATACTTTGCCACCAACAAAGGCGTGTTCGAAAAAGGAAAGTTAGTTGTACTTATTGATGAGGGTTCGGCATCAGCAGCCGAAATAGTAGCGGGCGCAATACAAGATAATGATAGAGGTACGGTAATAGGTCGCAGGTCGTTTGGCAAAGGTTTAGTACAAGAGCAAAACCAATTAGCCGACGGTTCGGGCATACGCTTAACCATAGCACGCTACTACACACCAAGCGGACGCTGCATACAAAAACCCTATACCAAAGGTAAGCACGAAGACTATTACGAAGAGGAAATAAACCGTTATAAAAATGGCGAATTGCTAAATAAAGACAGCGTAAAATTCAACACCAAAGAATCCTTTAAAACCCTAAACGGACGAACGGTGTATGGCGGTGGCGGCGTAATGCCCGATGAGTTTGTGGGAATAGATACATCGGCTACGCAAAAAGAAATGGTAGAAATACTCATAAAAACTCAACCTAATAAATATTGCTTAACCTATGCTAATGCATATCGCACACAATTGGCAACACTAAAACAAGAACCTACATTAAACTTAGCTACAGAATTCTTGCAACAAAACAAAGTAAGCGTAAAGCACAATCAAGTTACACAATTAATAAACGACTATTTAGTAGCTACAACATTACGCTATTCAGGCAATGAAACCTTGTTTTATAAATCCTATTACAAAAAAGATAAAATAGCTAAATCAGCTATAAATACAGTTCTTACAAAGAATAAATAGTAATAAAAAACAAATCAAAAAGAACAATGTTTCACGTGAAACAGTGTTAAAAATAGAATTATATAATTAAATCAAAACTAAAGAACAAAAGTTAATTTGTTCCACGTGAAACAATGAAAAAAGAATATGATGTTATAGTTGTTGGAGCTGGTCATGCTGGGTGTGAAGCTTCCTCTTGTGCTGCAAATATGGGTGTTACAACACTTTTAATTACAATGAATATGAATATGATTGGACAGATGAGTTGCAACCCCGCAATGGGAGGTGTGGCCAAAGGTCAAATTGTAAGAGAGGTAGATGCGCTTGGTGGATATAGCGGAATTGTAACCGACAACTCTGCGTTGCAATTTAGAATGCTTAACCGAAGTAAAGGCCCTGCTATGTGGAGTCCACGTGCGCAAAACGACCGTATGCGCTTTGCTGAAGAGTGGCGATTGATGTTAGAGCAAACTCCTAATTTGGATTTTTGGCAAGATTCGGTAACGGAACTCATAATGGAAAATGGTGCCGTGTGTGGTGTAAAAACTCAAATGGGAATAGAATTTAGAAGTAAGGCGGTAATACTTACCAACGGAACTTTTATGAATGGCTTAATTCATATTGGCGAAAAAAACCTAAAAGGAGGCAGAACAGGCGAGCCAGCTTCGTATGGTATAACCGAACAGTTAGCCCAATTAGGTTTTGAAACTGGACGTATGAAAACTGGTACGCCTCCACGTATAGACGGACGAAGTATAGATTATTCTAAAACCGAAATGCAAGAGGGCGATTTTACGGGCGAAAAATTTAGTTACTTACCTCAAACTAAAGCCCTCGAAAAACAATTGCCGTGTTACATAACTTATACCAACGAGGAGTGCCACGATATACTGCGCACAGGGTTTGAAAAATCGCCTATGTTTACAGGACGCATACAAGGTTTAGGCCCAAGGTATTGCCCAAGTATTGAAGATAAAATTACACGCTTTGCGGAGCGTACTCGCCACCAATTGTTTATAGAACCTGAGGGTTGGAAAACAGTGGAGGTATATTTAAACGGCTTTAGTAGTTCGTTACCCGAAGAGGTGCAATACGCCGCATTACAAAAAATACCAGGTTTGGAAAACGCCAAAATGTTTCGCCCAGGTTATGCCATTGAATACGACTTCTTCCCTCCTACTCAACTTAAACCCACACTGGAAACCAAGCTGGTAAACGGCTTATACTTTGCAGGACAAATAAATGGTACCACAGGTTACGAGGAAGCTGCTTGCCAAGGATTAATGGCAGGTATAAATGCTGCGCTTAAAATACAAGGAAAAGAACCCTTAGTGCTTGGACGTGATGAAGCTTATATAGGTGTGCTTATTGATGATTTGGTTACCAAAGGAACCGATGAGCCGTACCGTATGTTTACCTCGCGTGCGGAGTATCGTATATTGTTACGACAAGATAATGCTGATGTACGCCTCACTCCTATTGGTTACAAAATAGGTTTAGCTAGCCAAGAACGTTACGACCGTGTACAAGCCAAGGTGGCCAACGCACAAAAAATAATTGACTATTGCAAAGCCGAAAGTGTATCGCCTGAGGAAATGAACCCAACGCTTGAAAGCTTAGGTAGTGCACCATTAACCCAAAAGGTAAAAATGAACAATGTGCTTTGTCGCCCACATGTGGACATGAGCCATTTTTACAAAGCCATAGAACGTGTGCGAAATTTCTTAAATGATTTTGATAAAGAAACGATAGAGCAAGCCGAAATATTAATGAAATACGATGGCTACATTACTAAAGAATATGACCTTGCACAAAAAATAAATAAGCTGGAAAATGTAAAACTGCGTGATGATTTGGACTATGCAATTATACCCTCGTTAAGTACCGAGGCACGCCAAAAGCTAGCAAAGATACGTCCTACTACATTGGGTATGGCAAGCCGTATAAGTGGCGTAAACCCTGCGGATATTTCGGTGCTGTTGGTGTATATAGGGAGGTAGGTTTTTTGTTGTATTATGTAGGTTGTATTTTGTAAGGCTTGATTGGGTGGTAGCAGAGCAGAGTCAAAGCCATATACAATTTAGCATTCACGCTACCAATCCCCCTTTTGTTCACTGAGCGAAGTCGAAGTGTGAGGGTTGCCTGCAGGGCGGTTTTTATAACACTTGTTATTCACGCCCCGAATTCCCCTTTTGAGGGGTGCCCGCAGGGCGGGGTGGTTTTTAAAACCTGCTACTAAAATAAATACTACATTAGTATAGCCAATAACTCCATTGCTCAATACTTAAAACATTAAAAACAAATGAAATTATTTTTTCTTTTATTCATAGCATCATTGCAATGTGTGGCGCAGGATACCGTAAAAACTTCTGTAAAAAAACAAAGGCATAGATTTCCTATTTGGACATATCATCAAAAGAATGTTACCACACATGGAGTTTCGTTAGGGTTGGGATCATTTGCTGATGGAACCAATAGTGCCAATACTAATGGTGTAAAAATAGAATTAATAGGAGCGGGAATAGTTATGCCATTTATTCCACAAAGTTTTGTCCCTACAAATGATAATGACTTTAGTAAAGATATAAAAGACACGCTGTCTGAAAAAATAAATGGTATAGTTATATCTGCCTCAGGAACAGTTTGTGATTGTAGAACAAATGGATTGGTGTTAGGGGCTATTTTTCATTATAATACAAAAGTTAACGGAGCGTCTATTTCCTTAGCTATGAATGAAGCATTAATAAATAATGGGTTACAGTTTGGGATGTTTACTAATTGCTATAAAATGAACGGCTTACAAATAGGAGGGAAGAACCACAGTTATTACACCAATGGCGTTCAAATCGGTTTATATAATATTAGTAAACATTTGCGTGGGTTTCAGTTTGGGTTGTGGAATGTAAATGAAAAACGTAGTTTGCCAGTAGTAAATTGGTATTTTGGTAAAGGTAAAAAAGTTAAATCATAATGAATACAACGCCCGAACACAATATTAAAATTGCGCAACTTACTTTTGCATCAGTATATCCACACTACATTAATAAAATTAAAAACAAGGGTAGGAGTGAGGCGGAGTTACACCAAGTTATAACATGGCTCACAGGCTTTAATAACCATGCTATAGAGCAACTAATAAACGAGAACGTAACCTTTGAAACGTTTTTTGAACGTGCAATAGTACACCCAAATGCAGCGTGTATAACAGGAGTAATATGTGGATATAGAATTGAGGAAATAGAAAATCCATTAACACAGCAAATTAGGTATTTGGACAAGTTAGTGGACGAATTAGCTAAAGGCAAAGCAATGGAAAAAATTTTGAGAACAGTAAAATAATAACACAATTCAACCTAGCAAAATCCATTGCCATGCCCTTTAGGGCAGGGATTAAAAAATAAAAAACAAATGAAATTAAAATACACATTAGCCCTATTAGCGTTTGTTGTAACAATATTAGCGGCAACGCTATATGCTAATTATGTTGTAAACAAAGCAACTGCGGCTTACATAAGCAACGCCAGTACAACCTTACCCAACGCTAAGGTAGGAGTGGTGTTGGGCACAAGTAAGTTGCTTAAAAGCGGACGAGAAAACTACTATTTCACCAACCGTGTATTAGCCACAGTAGAGCTATACAAAAGCGGAAAAATAAATTACATAATAGTAAGCGGAGACAATGGCAACAAGGAATACAACGAGCCCGAAGATTTTCTTAATGCCTTGGTAGCACAAGGCGTTCCCGACTCGGTTATCTATTTAGATTTTGCGGGATTTAGAACTTTAGATTCTGTTATTCGTACTTGGAAAATATTTGGGCAACGCAAGTTCATCATTATATCGCAACAGTTTCATAACCAACGTGCGGTGTACATAGCACGCTATTATGGTTTAGATGCCTACGGATATAATGCTAAAGAGGTGGGCAAACGCTTTGGTATGCGTACAAAAATTAGAGAATATTTTGCACGAGATAAAATGTTTATAGATTTGTGGTTGAACAAGCAACCTAAGTTTTTGGGCGATAGCGTACCAATAGGAGGGAAGCCCAACAGAGCCACAAATAATTAAAACATAAAAATGCAACCATTACTAAACGCAACTATTTTACTTAAAAAAATGGCAGGTAAAGGAGGTTGGACTTATGCCGAAATACCACTATTACCTAAGCACACAAAGGGTGCGTTTGGCTGGACAAAAGTAAAAGGCGCTATTGATGGTTATGAAATAAATTGTTACCATCTTATGAGTATGGGTAACAAGAAATATTTTTTACCCATAAATGCTAAAATACGTAAAGCTATAAACAAGCACGAGGGCGATTATGTAACAATAGTGTTAATGCCCGATAATGACGCCTTAGTTTTGCCCAACGAACTTGTATTATGCCTACAAGACGAGCCTATAGCGCATACTAATTTTATGCGTTATACCCAATCGCAACAAAAAGAATTTGTAAACTGGATTAACGATGCTAAGCGCATAGAAACAAAAAGTAGCCGAATAGCCAAAACAGTAAGCGCAGCTTTTAACAACTTAAAGTTTATTGATAAATAATTTTTTAACACAAACGGTAAACCCATTATCTAACTACTAATAATCTTAATTAATGCCACGCTATTTTATAGAGATAAGTTATAACGGAACACACTACTGCGGTTGGCAAACACAACCCAATGGTATAACGGTACAGGAAGTGTTGGATAAAAACTTATCTACACTACTACGCACTACTATAGCCACAGTAGGAGCGGGGCGCACAGATACTGGTGTACACGCCACACAACTATTTGCACATTTTAATTGTGATGAAATTAGCAATTTATCTAAAACTATTAATTCGCTTAACCGAATGTTGCCGCATGATATAGCTGTGCAAAACATACTGCCAGTAGGAGAGGAGGCGCACGCTCGTTTTGATGCCATAGCCCGTACTTACCACTACTTTGTACACAATTATAAAAATCCATTTTTACAAGATAGTTCAACGCTATTGTATGCTAATGTAGATGTAGATTTAATGAACCAAGCAGCACAGTTGCTACTAAATTATACCGATTTTACTAGCTTTAGTAAATTACACACCGAAGTTAAAACTAATAACTGCACCGTTACCAAAGCGGTGTGGACGGTAGAAAACAACCAATTAAAATTTACCATTACCGCCAATCGTTTTTTGCGCAATATGGTACGTGCCATTGTAGGTACGTTGTTAGATGTGGGCAAGGGTAAAATAAGCGTAGCGCAGTTTGAACAAATAATAACAAATAAAAACCGTGCATTAGCTAGCGAATCCGCACCTGCCAAGGGCTTGTATTTGGTAGAGATACAATACCCCGAAGGTTATTTTTTTGTAAATTAAAAGTTATACCATTTATATGTTTTATTCCAATTTTTATTCACATCTCGGTGGCTGAGCGAAGTCGAAGCCCTAGTCGTATATGGGCTTCGACTTCGCTCAGTCTCCGTAGTAGGATTAGCAAATAACACACGCCAATATCGCATTAAAATTTCCATCGGTTTATACCACGATTAGTGCATTCGTGGCAATCTTGTATTTATGAATTTCACACCAAATTTATTACCCACACATTTTGTTTTTAATTACTTTCGTAAGCATTAAAACAGCAACATTTATTCCCAATGAAAAGAACAGTATCCGAACAATTATTTGCAAAAGCAAAAACATATTTCCCAGGTGGAGTAAATTCTCCAGTACGTGCATTTAAAAGCGTTGGAGGCACACCTATATTTATAGAACGTGGCAACGGCGCACAAGTACACGATGCCGATGGTAACACCTACATAGATTATTGCTGCTCGTGGGGGCCGCTAATTTTGGGGCATAACAATGCACACGTGCGCAATAGCATTATAGATGCTGTGCAACTAGGTACATCGTTTGGAGCACCTACACGCAAAGAAAATGAACTTGCCGAGTTGATACTTGGGTTTAATAAATACATACAAAAAATACGTTTTACAAGTAGTGGTACAGAGGCTGTAATGAGCGGAATACGCTTAGCTCGTGGCTACACAGGACGCACTAAAATACTAAAGTTTGAAGGTTGTTACCACGGGCATTCCGATTCGTTATTGGTAAAAGCAGGCAGTGGTTTAGTAACCTTTGGCGAAACCAGTAGCGCAGGTATTCCGGAGAGTTTTGTAAAAGAAACTATTGTAGTTCCATTAAATAACAAAGAAGCTATAATACAAGCCTTTGCGCAGTTTAAAGACCAAATAGCCTGCGTAATAATAGAACCTATTCCTGCTAACAATGGTTTGTTGTTGCAAACAAAAGAGTTCTTACAATTTTTGCGAGAGCAATGTACAGCCAATGGAACACTATTATTTTTTGATGAAGTAATAAGCGGCTTTAGGGTGTGTTTTTGTGGTGCGGCTGGCTTATACAATATACAACCCGATATAATTACTTACGGTAAAATAATAGGCGGAGGCTTGCCAGTAGGGGCTTACGGAGCAAGCAACGAAATTATGGCGTGCATAAGCCCTGATGGGCCTGTGTATCAAGCGGGTACATTAAGTGGCAACCCAGTAGCTATGAGCGCAGGTATAGCGCAGCTTACAGAGTGTTTAAAACCTAATTTTTATGCGGACTTAGAAGCCAAAACCAACTATATGGTAAATAAAATTAAAGATGCTTTTGCACACGAAGCTCCCTTCTTTACATTTTATACCATTGGTTCTATATTTTGGATTGCATTTAGCACAACACCCATTACCACCGCCGAAGCAATAGACGCCGACAGTATGAAACATTTTAGAATACTACATGCCGAATTAATCAGTAGAGGTATATACATAGGGCCAAGCGGCTACGAGGTAGGTTTTATAAGCGAAGCGCATACTTACTCACAATTAGACGAAACCGTAACAGCTTTTGTAGAAGCCTTACATGTAGTTAAAACTAAAATGCAACAACCCGCATAACAGTAGTGAGCAACTACATAAAATATATAGTAGGTGGTATTATTGCTTTTTACGTGTTAGTAAATTGCGTTAGTCCGCCTACTGTAAACGAAGATACCGCTTGCGGTTTGTTGTGTTTAAAAAACATGCTTAACGGTGGTAGTTTTAATACCATTGCAGTGCCTAATGCCAGCAACATAGCATTAGACAAAGAGGTGTTTGTAGCAGCCTGGACACCACTCTCTTACTTACTTACAGCGCCATTGGTATATGTAGGGCTGAGTATGAAAAACGCTTGTTTACTCATCAATTTACTTAGCCTAATTGTAGGTTGCGTGGGCATATACAAACTCTTACTTTATTTTAAATTATCGCCACGCATTGCTTGGGTTACATTGCTCGTAGCTATAACGTGTAGGAGTAATTTTAACACCAATTATTACAATATACTACTTGCCGAAACCCTTGTGTTTGCAACGCTTCCGTGGTTTGTATTGGCAAGTATTTATTTAACTAATAAAGAAAACAAAGGCAACTTAACACGCAATTTTATAACATTTGCTATACTCTGTTTTGTTATGATAATGATAAAACTAACTATGATAATAGCTTGTGGCGCTATGGTAGCGTACATAGTAATAGATGGTGTAAAGCACCGCCAATTCAGGAGTGTAGCCGTAATGATGTTAGCGCTTGGTGTTGCACTTATTGGGTTTAACTATTCGTATCAAAGCAAAGGCGTAGATACTTCCGTGCTTAAAGGCGGTGTATATGTACATACCAAATACGAAAACGTATGTGTAGCAAGTGCTTCGCCCATAGCAAGCATATTTAACCTTACCGATTTGGAAGACGATAAACTTCCTGCGCAAATAAAAAACACATTCATAACCAATAAGCCTATTATACTGCTACTACTGAGTGTTGTGGTTATGTTGCTACTTTATTTCTATAGTAAACAAATGCAAGTGCAGCATCGTGCGTATATGCAATTGGTGTTATGTTTTTATGCGACGTATAGCGTTGTGTTTTTTTATTTTGCGATGAATGAAAACGCAATAGATTTTAATTATCGCCACTTTAGGTTTGTTGCCATTTTGTTTATATCCATATTTATTTTGTTGATTGATGCACTAAGTAACACCTACTTGCGTGCAATTTGTTACACAGGCATAGCGTTATTGGTAACGTATGGCTTGGCTACATTTAGTTACAAAAAATTAATTATAAACAAACGCAATCCTGTTGCGAATACTGGTTTTGCCATGAATTATACTGATGCCGCTGCGCTTAATTATTTGCACCACATTGATGATTCCTTACGCACAGGCAATAATTTAATAATGGTAACTAACCCCGAATTGGCATTGGAAATAAAACATAACCGACAAATGGTAAGTTTGCAATACTACTCATCGGGGCTTAATTATGGTTGGCTACAACCGCACTACTACGGCAGTGTAGATAACTTGTATGTGTTTGCCGAAAAATTATTTTTAAACACATCTAATCAAGAGCAAATGTTAAGTACCTTGTTCCAAAATTACACGCTCCAACCCATTAAAGCGTTTGATAAAATAATAGTATATAAAGGCATAAAAAAATAACATGACAACATTCCTTAAATTTAGCGCAATAGCTACAACCCTTGCTATTACAGCCTGTACATCATCAACTAATAAAGAAACGCCATCGCAAAAAGATAGCGTTGCGGTAAGCGTACCTGCTATAGTAGTACCCGATAGTATAGATATACAAGGGCATAGAGGTTGCCGTGGTTTGTATCCCGAAAATACTATTTCAGCATTTATACACGCTATGGAGTTAGGTGTTACTACATTAGAAATGGACGTAGTAACTACCAAAGACCACAAGCTAGTAGTAAGCCACGAGGCGTATATGCGCTCGGAAATTTGCACTGGACTTGCGGGCAAAGACATTAATTTATTAAACGAAAAAGAGTTTAATATTTATAAAATGAATTACGATTCGGTAGCGCAATACGACTGCGGAAGCAAGTATGCTGCACGTTTCCCCGACCAAAAAAAGATAGTGGAACATAAACCATTATTACGCTCGGTATTGCTTAAAGTGGTGGAATACTGCACTACACACAATGTACCCGTACCACAATTTAATATTGAAATAAAAACTGATGTAGAGGGAGATGATGTTTTTCATCCCAATCCCGCAATAGTTGCACAACTCTTATACGACGAGTTACACAAGCTAAAAATGTTGGAGACGGTAACGGTGCAGTCGTTTGATGTACGTGCATTACAGGCCTTTAAACGCATTGATAGCAATACGCCGATATCACTATTGGTGGAAAACAAATTATCGTTAGAAGAAAATTTAGCACAACTCCGTTTTATGCCGCAAATATATAGTTGCGATTATGCCTTGGTAACACCCCAATTAGTAAACAATGCGCACGCTCGCCACATAAAAGTAATACCTTGGACAGTAAATGAACAAGCCGATATGACCACGCTTATTGGTTATGGAGTTGATGGTATTATAACCGATTATCCCAACCGAATAGCACATCAAACAATTACGAATTAATAATTACGAATTACGTTTAAAATCAATCGTAATAATTGTTTTTATATTCACTATTGCTAAACGTAATTCGTAATTTTTAATTCGTAATTGGCGCAAGCCAACCCTTATATTGCCTGACTATAGTGTCGCCCAAGCTTTTTATGTGTATTAAACTTAATGTCTAAACTTGCCGCCGAAGATAAATTTTTTGACCTTTCCGATTACGGAAGAACTCTTGGTAAATTATTTGCCAACCAACTAAAACACACACGTTTTACACCCATACACGTAACGCTACTTTTTGGCGCATCAGGGCTTGTGGCTATCTATTGTATAGTGCAACAGTGGTACTATTGGGCTGCATTTTTTATAGTATTAAAATCAATAATTGATGCTGCCGATGGCGAGTTAGCACGCTTAAAAAACACGCCATCGTATGTGGGAAGGTACTTAGATAGTTGCTTTGATATTGTACTTAATTTTTTGTTTTTAATAACTATTGGCAATGTGTGCAACGCACCGTTATGGCTTACGTTGGCAGCGTTTGTAAGCATACAATTGCAAGGCACGTTATACAATTATTATTATGTAATACTAAGGCACGCTTCGGCAGGCGGAGATGTTACCAGCAAGGTGTTTGAACACCAAGCGCCCATTGCACTACACGGCGAAAGTCAGCAGGCAGTAAATATACTCTTTGCTATATACACCATTGTTTACGGAGGCTTTGATAAGGTTATACACCTACTTGATGCTGATGCTTACAAAGCCAAGACCTTTCCTAATTGGTTTATGACTTTAATATCTATGTATGGTTTGGGCTTTCAGTTATTAATAATAGCGGTGCTATTACCCTTAGGTGGCATAGCATATACACTTCCGTTTTTTGTAGCGTATAATGTGTTTATACCTGTACTTATAGTGGTGCGTAAGGTAGTGTTAAGGGTTGGGTAGTTGGTTTAAATTTTATTATATGTAGCTAATCCTATAATAATTTGTGCGTTCGTGGCAAAATAAAACAAGTTGCTTTTGTTATCCACTTATGTACACGGCGAAGCCTTTGGTGCTTTACCATACTGCCCACCTAAACTTAGATATTTATTATAGCATGTACACGACTGTTTTTGTTGCCCAAGTACTGCGTGCAGTTTGCTTTTTTGTAAGTAATATTCCCAATTATTTGGGTTGTATTTTAATGCTTTATCATAAGCGGTAAGTGCGCCAGCATAGTCTCTTAGTGCGGTTTTAGCTTCGGCTAGGCGCACATACGTATTTTCTTTTTGGTAATTAAAATTTAGCGCAATAGTGTATTGTTCAATAGCTTGTTTGTATTGTTTAAGTTGTGCTAATACATAAGCGCTACGGTAATAAGCGGCGGCATAGTTGGGGTTAATTTTAATTACCTTTGCATAATACGCTAATGCTTGTTTATAATTGTGTAAGTATAAATTTAACGTTGCTTTATTACACGTAGTAGTGTCGGTAGTTGTTGTGTGTTCACTATTGTATTTTACTAATGCACTAGTGTAATCGCTTAGCGAATGGTTAAAATTTGTACTAATAAAATATTCGTTTTCTTCATTACTATTTAATTTAATAGCGGCAGCATAATTAGTAATTGCCGTTTCATAGTTGCCTTGCTCCGCATTTATAAAACCTTTGTAGTAATAGCTTTTGGTATATGTGGCATTTATTTTTATTGCCATATCACAATCGGTTATTGCTTCAGTGTATTGCTTTAGTTGGGCTTTAGCCCAAGCCCTATTAGCATAAGCTTCGGTGTGTTCGGCATTTATAGCAATAGCTTTGGTGTAAAATAATATAGCGTCGTTCCAGTTACGTAATTCGGCATTGGCTTGTGCGGTGTAATAGTAGGCGTCGGCGTTGTCGGGCTCTAGCTGTATGGTGGTGTTAAAATCAGCAATTGACCCCGCATAATCTTTAAGCAATTGTTTTAGTAAACCCCTCAAAAAATAACTATCCGTATGTTTTGCATCAATGTTTATTTGTGCGCTATAGTCGTTAATAGCACCCACATAATCTTTCATAGTTTCTTTTACCAAACCTCTGTCAAAATAAGCCGACGAATCTTTGGGGCTAAGCGCAATAACTTTAGTAAACAAACGTAACGACTCGTCGTAATTTAAGTACTGAAAACTTTCAGCAGCACATTCTACCAACTCTTCCTTGGTTTGGCAATAGCTTGTTAATGCTGAAAAAACAATAATAATTAATAAAA
>JBEBIC010000037.1:0-17818 GCA_040080595.1 Bacteroidia bacterium
TATCAACAATTTGTTTTTTATTTGCAGTGTCAAAATTTAACAACACACAATTTTAAAGTAGAACTATGAGCGCATTAAGTATAGGAAATAAAGCACCACAATTTGCAGGAGTTAATCAAGCGGGTAAGCAACTACAACTGGCAGACTATGCAGGTAAAAAAGTGGTATTGTATTTTTATCCTAAAGATAATACACCAGGTTGTACAGCACAGGCATGCAACCTACGTGATAATTATACTGCAATGCAAGCACAAGGCTATGTAGTAATAGGCGTAAGTGCCGACGACGCTACTGCACACTTAAAGTTTATAGCTAAATACGAACTTCCGTTTGATTTAATAGCTGATACCGACAAAACAATATGTACCGCTTATGGCGTGTGGGGGCCTAAAAAATTTATGGGCAAAACCTACGATGGTATTACACGCACCACATTTGTACTAGACGAAAACGGAATAATTATAGATATTATTGCTAAGGTAAATACGAAGGAACATACAGCGCAGATAATTAAGTAGTGTTTATTAATTACGAATTACGTTCAAAATTAATCATCATTTTACACTATTTACAATTAGGAGCTAACTCAAAAAATAGATAAACATAAAAAACTCAAAATAATGGCAAAGAAAGAAGAAGTAAAAAACGATTTAAAAGCACAAAATTTAGAAAAACTAAAAGCCTTACAACTAACTTTAGATAAGTTAGAAAAAAGCTATGGCAAAGGTGCAATAATGAAAATGGGTGATAGCCCAATAGAAGACATAGAGGTAATATCTACAGGCTCGTTGGGCTTAGATGTAGCTTTGGGTATTAATGGTTTTCCTAAAGGAAGAGTTATAGAAATATATGGTCCAGAATCGTCAGGTAAAACTACATTGGCAATACACGCTATTGCTAATTGCCAAAAAGCAGGAGGTATAGCAGCATTTATAGATGCAGAGCATGCTTTTGACCGTTTTTATGCAGAGAAATTAGGTGTAGATACCAACAACTTATTAATATCGCAACCTGATAATGGAGAGCAAGCATTAGAAATAGCTGATAACCTTATACGCTCAGGTGCTGTAGATATTATAGTAATAGATTCGGTAGCGGCACTTACACCCAAAAGCGAAATAGAGGGAGAAATGGGCGATAGTAAAATGGGCTTACACGCACGTTTAATGAGCCAAGCCTTACGTAAACTTACAGGTTCTATTAATAAAACTAACTGTTGTGTAATATTTATTAACCAATTGCGTGAGAAAATAGGCGTAATGTTTGGTAGCCCTGAAGTAACAACAGGTGGTAACGCTTTAAAGTTTTATGCCTCTGTACGTATTGATATTCGCAAATCAACTCAAATAAAAGATGGCGACCAAGTATTGGGTAACTTAGTAAAAGTGAAAGTGATAAAAAACAAATTAGCACCGCCATTCCGTTTTGCTCAGTTTGATATTTTGTATGGAGAAGGAATTTCTCGTATAGGAGAAATTATAGATTTAGCGGTAGAACGCAATATAATAAAGAAAAGTGGTTCGTGGTTTAGCTACGGCGATATAAAATTAGGACAAGGGCGCGATGCCGTAAAAACTATTTTGGCCGATAACCTAGAATTGCAAGACGAATTGGAAAATAAAATAAGAGAAACTATGAAACTTAACGGAGCTCCAGTAGAAGCCCCAACCGAAGCTGAATAATTAATTAGTTAGCAAAAAACAATTGTTTGTGTGTAAAACCGCAGTGGAATAAAATTCCACTGCGGTTTTTGGTTTTGTAACTGGATAAAAGTTTTTTAATGTAATAGTAGTGGAATCCCAAGTACAAATACCAGATAGTCCAATTATTACATAGTGTTTTAGCGATTTTTATTCACGCTCAACCACTAAGGCGTTATTATATTGAGTAAAAATATTATTGGACTAAATTATAATTACAATTGATATAAGACACAGGTAACTCAGCATTTTTTTAATTATAAAAAAAACTTATTTATTCTCTTGGGTTACGCTTGCGTCAAATGCAAATTTATTAGGGAATTTAGCCATTGCGGGGTTAATAACGCTGGATAGTTTTTTTAAATCGGCAACGTAATTACCTGTGCTAAATATAGGTTTGTTTATGGTAATTTGCTTGTTTACATAATCGCACACGGCTACTGCCATAGGTACGTTGGCTTTGGTAGCAATGTTATAAAATCCTGTTTTCCATTTATCGTTACGCCCACGTGTGCCTTCGGGAGTAATGGTCATAACCAATTCGGTAGAATTATTAAATAACTCGGCACAGGCATCTACAAAGCTAAACTTGTCGGTAGATTGTTTATTGCGGTTTACGCCAATAGCACCAAGGGGAGTAAGTAATTGCTTAAACGGAAATACCAACCAATTACTTTTAATGGCAAATTTTACAGGCACTTTCATTCTATGAAAACAAATTAATGCATAGTAGGTATCCCAATTACTGGTATGTGGCACAGCAAGTATTATGTATTTTTTTACATCGGCAGCTTGGTTACTAAACTTCCAGCCTCTAAGGTCAAAGGTTATGTAGCAGCATAGGTCAAGTATTAGTTTTATCATTTTTTTTGTTGGTTTATAGTATTTACTACTAATTATTTTTAAAACACACTGTTTGCGATTACAAAACGTTACAATTAGTTACTCCACAAAAACGCTCATTCGTATAGCTGGCATACTTATTTTAGGTTAAATTGTTTGGACAATTGTAACAAGCATTGCCCTTTTTTTTTTTAGTTATTAAAGTGCCTAAGTGAGCATCTATAACGCCTCCTGCAATTAGTAATTTAGTATTTCGTTGTCGCTTTTCACAGTTCAAATATAGCCTATAAAACGTTGCATTTACGATTTGTCTTCTAATTCAAACTTAATTTAGATTAAGTTTGAATTAGAAGACAAACTGCGGTACTTAAATATAAGGCATACATTTGTACTAACAAAAAAATGAAAAACGGTTTATTACATATTATTTTAGTAGTGTTTATTTTTACAAGCACGTCTATTGGTCAGCTTAGCAAGCTACCTGTATTAGTAGCGCATTACAACGAACACAAGCAACAAAGCAAAGACTTATCATTTGTTGAGTTTTTGCGTATGCACTATGCTACTACTAATGACGGCGACAATGATAGCGCTAAGGATAATGAATTACCGTTTAAAAAAATTACACCAACAGCCAACTACACTATTGTAGCGCCTCATACTGTAGCGTTTGAGTTAAAGCCCATTTATCCTACCGAAACTAAAAAAACAACGTTTCGTTACTTGGATTTTGTGCCCGATAACACAACCCATATTTTAATACAGCCTCCCAAAATAAGTTAATGCTATCTTTTTATTTGGCTTTATAGCCTTGTGCTAATTCATTAACTATTTTTAGCTATGCAATGCCCTATATACAGGTATTGTAGCGTATTATTAAAATAAAAAATCATCATGTTAAATTCTATTATTTCGTTTTCGATACGAAACAAATTAGTAATTGCCTTAGGTACACTGGCTTTAGTACTTTGGGGAACGTACGCTGTTACTCAACTTCCCATTGATGCCCTACCCGACATTACCAACAATCAAGTACAAATTATTACTGTAAGTCCTTCGCTTGCGGCGCAAGAGGTAGAGCGTTTAATAACATTCCCTGTAGAGCAAGCCATAGCAAGTATTGCCAAAACCCACGAGGTACGCAGTATGTCGCGCTTTGGGCTATCGCTAGTTACCGTTGTGTTTGATGATGGAGTAGATATTTATTGGGCACGTGCACAAATAAGCGAGCGCTTAGTACAGCTCAATAAAGATATTCCGCAAAGTATAGGGCAACCTACACTTGCGCCAATATCAAGCGGTTTGGGCGAAATATATCAATATGTATTAAAACCTAAAAAAGGCTACGAGCACAAATATACCGCTACCGACCTACGTACCATACAAGACTGGGTAGTGCGCAAGCAACTGTTAGGTATAGCAGGCGTTGCCGATGTAAGTAGCTTCGGCGGTTATTTAAAGCAATACGAAATAGCTATTGACCCTAACCTATTGCGCAGCTATAATATTAGTATTAATGAAGTATTTACGGCATTAGCGGCCAATAATCAAAACACGGGCGGAGCCTATATTGACAAATATCCCAATGCTTATTTTATACGCACTGAGGGTATGGTACAAAGCCTTGAAGACATTGGTAATGTAGTAGTAAGCGTTACCAACAACAAAATACCTGTACTCATAAAAAACATAGCCACCGTACAATATGGCACAGCCAACCGATTTGGCGCTATGACGTATAACAACGAGGGAGAAGTTACAGGCGCAGTACTTATGATGCTTAAAGGCGAAAACAGTAACGCTGTAGTAAGTCGTGTAAAAGAACGTATGTTACAAATACAAAGCACCCTCCCCGAAGGTGTAGAAATAGATGCTTTCCTTGACCGTAGTAAGCTGGTAACACGTGCTATTAGTACCGTACAAAAAAACTTATTAGAAGGAGCTCTTATCGTAATATTAATACTCATATTGTTTTTAGGTAACTTACGTGCAGGCTTAATAGTAGCGTCGGTTATTCCGTTGGCTATGTTGTTTGCTATTAGTATGATGAACTTATTTGGCGTGTCGGGCAACCTTATGAGCCTTGGTGCTGTTGATTTTGGTTTAATAGTAGATGGTGCAGTAATAATAGTAGAAGCCACGCTGCATCATTTAAGTTTGCGCAAAATAACACAGCGCCTTACACAACAAGAAATGGACGGCGAGGTATATGCCTCGGCATCAAAAATGATGAATGCCGCAGCCTTTGGCGAAATAATAATACTAATAGTGTACCTGCCAATACTAGCATTAGTGGGCATTGAGGGTAAAATGTTTGCCCCTATGGCACAAACAGTTAGTTTTGCTATTATAGGAGCATTTATACTTTCGCTTACTTATGTACCTATGATTAGTAGTTTGTTTTTGAGTAAAAATACAGAACATAAGGTAAATTTTTCCGACCGTATGATGGCCGCAATAGAGCGTGTGTATGTACCCACATTACTCAAAGCATTGGCACACAAAAGCAAAGTAATACTAACCACAGTTGGCATATTTGTATTAAGTATTATTTTATTTATGACTATGGGCGGAGAGTTTATTCCTACATTAGACGAGGGCGATTTTGCAGTGGAAACCCGTGTACTTACAGGTAGTAGTATGACCAAGACCATAGAAGCATCGCAAAAAGCAGCTGCATTGTTACTTAAACAATATCCTGATGAAGTAAAAGAAGTAGTAGCAAAAGTAGGTTCGAGCGAAATACCTACCGACCCTATGCCTATTGAAGCCTGCGATATTATTATAGTGCTAAAAGACCACAACGAATGGAAAAAAGCGCATAATAGAGATGAACTATCGGAACTAATGACCCAAACTTTAACAGCAATACCAGGTGTTGCATTTGGTTTCCAACAACCTATACAAATGCGTTTTAACGAGTTAATGACGGGCGCAAAGCAAGATATAGCCGTAAAAATATTTGGCGACGACCTAGAAACACTAAGTGAATTGGCTAAAAAAGTAGCCAAGCAAGCCGAAAAAATAGAGGGGGTAAAAGACATATATGTAGAGGAAGTAACTGGCTTACCGCAAATAATTATAAACATAAAACGTGCAGAAGTAGCCAAATACGGATTAAGTATAAACACCATTAACGAGGCGGTAAACACTGCATTTGCTGGTCAAGTAGCGGGAACTGTATATGAGGGCGAAAAACGATTTGATATGGTAGTGCGCTTAGCAAAACAAAACAGAGCCGATATTGAAGACGTGCGTTCCTTGTTTATAACTACGCCCACAGGCATGCAAGTACCCCTTATGCAATTGGCAGATGTAAGCCTAAAACTAGGCCCAAACCAAATACAACGTGAGGATAAAAAACGCCGCATAATAGTAGGGTTTAACGTACGTGGGCGCGATGTAGAAACCGTGGTAAATGAGTTACAACAAAAAATAACTACTAAAATAAAAATGCCAGTGGGCTATTACGCTAACTATGGCGGACAGTTCCAAAACTTGCAACAAGCCAAAGCCCGCTTAGGAGTAGCAGTTCCGTTGGCGCTATTGCTTATAGTAGTGCTGTTGTTTTTTGCATTCAAATCTATGAAATATGCAGGGCTAATATTTACGTCCATACCTATGTCGGCAATTGGTGGTGTTATAGCCTTGTGGTTGCGCGGTATGCCGTTTAGTATATCGGCAGGGGTTGGTTTTATTGCATTGTTTGGTGTAGCAGTACTTAATGGTATTGTGCTTATAGCCGAGTTTAATCGCATAAAAGACGAAGAGGAATACAACTCGTTATACGACCTTGTGCTACGAGGTACTAAAACACGTTTGCGCCCAGTGTTAATGACGGCAGCAGTGGCATCGTTAGGGTTTATACCTATGGCAATATCTAGCAGTGCAGGAGCTGAAGTACAAAAACCACTGGCAACCGTAGTTATAGGTGGTTTAATAACATCTACACTACTTACCTTATTGGTATTACCGTGCTTATACATAGTAGTAGAAAGTTTAAAACGCAGTAAAAAAACAACCGTAACACCTGCACCATTAGCAGTAATTATAGGTATGATATTGCTAATGAACCTAAACGCAGTACAAGCGCAACAGCTAACCTTAGCTAATGCAATAAGTACTGCCGTGGCTAATAACAAGGCATTGAGTATTGCCGATATGAATGTGAAGATAGCGCAACTGCAAGCCAAACAAGCCTTTGACCTACCCAAAGCCAACGTAGGGCTTATGTATGGGCAAATGAACTCGTATGTAAAAGTGGATAATAATTTTAGCATATCGCAAAACGTACCCTTTCCTACGGCTATGCTGGCCAAAAAGAATTTAGGCAATGCTTACGCCGCAAGTGCACAACTGAGCAAGCAACAATTTATGAACGAGTTAATATTGCGTGTAAAACAAAGTTATGTACAATACCAATACACACAGGCATTACAAGGCGTTGCGCAACAGCAAGATAGTGTTTTTAAAGAGTTTGCACGCATAGCATTGGCACGTTATAACGCTGGCGATGTAAATGAACTGGAATACAACAATGCTCAAAACCAACAGCAATTAATACAAAGTAAAGTGCGTAAGTTGGCGTTGCAAGCAAGTATAAATGTACAGCAATTGCACTATTTAATGGAAGATAAAAGCACCGCTAACCTAATTACCGTACCACTAACCGAGGAGCAATTGTCCCAAGCACTAGATACTACTGCGCTTACTAATAATGCAACATTGGCGGTATTAAAAGCGGATATTAACACCTACCAACAGCAACAAAAAGTAGTGCGTACTAACTTATTGCCCGACATTACTTTGGGATATTTTAATCAATCGTTGATAGGTTCGGGTATTGATAAAAGTAATACTGTATTGGCTACTAATGGCAATCGGTTTCAAGGAGTGCAAGTAGGTTTAACAGTACCATTACTCTCGTTTACACAACACAGCAAAGTAAAAGCAAGTGCATTGGCCATACAAAGTGCACATACTAATTACGATAAAAACGAAAACATACTGCGTAACCAACTAAGTGCCGCCACGCAAGAGTATTTAATAAATAAAGAAAACGCTAACTACTACGAAAAAAGCGCCAAAACCCACGCCAATAAAGTACTACAGCAAAGTAATGCCTTATACAAAAAAGGCGAAATACCTTATACTGAATATTTGTATAACATGAACAATGCGTTTACGATACACGAAAACCAATTGCAAACTATATACAACATAAACAATGCGGTATATACTATTGATTACTTAATAGGTAAATAGTTTGTGCCAATTACGAATTAAAAATTACGAATTACGCCTAAAATCAATCAGTTATAACAGTAACCGTCTTACAACGTACATAATACAATATAAAACAACAACAGTAACCGCCTAATCAAGTCTTACAACGTACATAATACATCTATAACCTCATGAAAAACAACTTAATTATACTATCCGCTATAGCATCATTTTTAGTATTAACCGCTTGTGGCACTAAAAAAGCTGAAGAAGCCACTACCGAAACTACAGCGCCCACCGCCGAAATGCAAGTAAGCGTAAGCGCCCTGCAAGCCCAAAACATAGGTATACAACTTGGTAGCACCGAATTGCAAACCATAGGCAAAACCATACAAGTAAACGGCATGTTGGACGTGCCACCACAGCAACTCATAACCATAGCCGCACCACTGGGTGGTTTTGTAAAAAAGACCGATTTGCTACAAGGCATGCACGTTACCAAAGGACAAACATTGGCAGTAATAGAAAACCTAGAATTTGTACAACTACAACAAGACTACCTAGAAGCCAAAGCACAAGCCGAACTTAACAAGCAAGACTACGACCGCCAAGCCGACCTACAAAACCAAAATGCCAATGCACTTAAAACCCTACAACAAGCCAAAGGCGCATACGACATAGCCAACGCACGTTACAAAGGATTAAGCGAAAAACTCAAAATAATAGGCATAAACATAGCACAATTAAACAACGGCAACATACAAGCTACGGTAAGCATACCATCGCCCATTACAGGTTTTGTAACCAAGGTAAACGCCAACATAGGTAAGTATGTAACCGCTACCGATGTACTATTTGAAATAGCCGATACCGAGCACCTACACGCCGAGCTTACCGTGTTTGAAAAAGACGTGCCTCTACTCGCCATAAACCAAGCAGTACACATACAATTAGCCAACGAAGAAACACCCCGCACCGCTACCATACACCTTATAGGCAAAGAAGTAAGTATAGACCGCACCGTGCGTGTACATTGCCACCTTAGTAAGGAAGACCACCACCTTATACCAGGTACGTTTTTGCAAGCAAGCATAGAAACCAACATCAGCAAACAAATGGCATTGCCCAATGCAGCTATTATTAATTTTGAAGCCAACACCTACATATTTGTAGCCACTGCGCAAGCCAACACCTACACCATGCTACCCGTAACCGTAGCACTAAGCAACAACACCTACACACAAGTAACCGTGCCCACACAATACGCAGGACGCATTGTTACCAAAGGTGCTTACGACTTATTAGCCGTGCTAAAAAATAGCGAGGAGTAGCTTAGGAATATTTCAAATGCGTATATGCGCATTTGGAATATGTGTTAAAGTTCGTAAATTCTTTTTTTAATATTATAAGATACAAAATGCGCACGTAAAAACAAGTTGAGTTGTAAAGAGAATAGTATTTTTGTTTAATTTTTACATAATTGTGTTTAACTTCGCCAATTAACGAGTTAGTGGTCAGGCTAGCATTACCATCGTCTAACAAAATAACAGAGAAACAGTATGACAATAACTTGTAAAAATTGCAATCATAATTACAAAGGACACTTTTGCAATAACTGTGGACAGTCCGCTGAAACCCACGAAATTAATGCCCATTTTCTTTTGCACGACATTCAACACGGAATATTACATTTTGACAAAGGAATATTTTATACGCTAAAACAACTCTTCACAAGACCAGGGCATACAATAAGAGAGTTCATTGATGGAAAAAGAATTAGACATTTTAAACCATTAACAATGATTTTAGTTTTGGCAGCCATATATAGTTTTCTATTTTCCTTTATGGGTTTATCGGAAAAAGCAACTTTTGCACGAGAGACAAAAAGTGTAGTTGCAATTTGGGTTCGAGAGCATTATTCAGCAAGTCAATTATTAATGTTGCCATTATTTAGTTTTGCTTCATTTTTGGCATTCAAAAAAACTGCTTACAACTACTTCCAGCATATCATACTAAATTCCTACATTATTGCACAAGGACTAATTATCAATATAGTTTTATTACCAGTCTTATATTTTGACCAAAATAGTGAAAAATCTAATTATCTTACAATAATAAAGTTGCTTGGTTTATTGACAATGATTGTATGGACATATTTTCAATTTTTCAAAGGTTTTTCTGCTACTTATAAGATTACTCATTCGCTACTTTCTATTTTTATTTCGATTATTGGTATTTTTTTGTGTGCAATTATTTATGCGACTATTAGAACTTATTTGATATAAAACAAGCCCGAACCGCTAACAGGGGGTTGGCAAAAGCTGGGCTTCAGTGCTAAATTGAACATTTGGAATTCTATTGAACATTGTGCTAAATTAGAACATTCATGATTCTATTTCCCCACCTTCGCAAAGCCCCAAAACGTTATAAGCAATTTTAGCAACTATGAAACTACTAACATTAATATTGACATTTGGTCTTTTGACCAATATTTACGGACAGACTTATCCTGCCTTGGACACTGTTCTGAAAAAAGAACTTTCTCAAAACTCTACGACAGACGGCAGATGGGTTTATTATTCCGACAAAGCGGACATAGAAAAAATTGAAAAGCCACTTGTAAAAGCAGTTCTTCCAAATTACGACTTCTATAAAGTTACACTGACAAATTATTTGGGTTATCACGTTAATCAAGGGACTTGTATTGTTTTATTTGACAGCTTGAAATCAAAAATTGTTTTGGTACAACCTATTTGGTATGGAGGTTTAAGGGAACCATTAATTAAACTCATTCTTAAGAATCGGTTTGACAACAAAGAAAAGCTATTAGGCTTTTTGAAGGAGCTAAACGAGTTAATGGAAATAGGTTCAGAATATAGGTTTGTAAATACAAGTTCAACAGACGATTTAATAAAATTTGACTTGGTTTATTTTAAGGGAGATAGCTATACAACAGGTGGAAACGGGACAAGTTCTAAAGTTAATTACACACAAGACGGAGTTTGGCGACAAGTAGAAATCAAAATAAAGAACTTTAAAATGGTAGAATATGTATCAATTAATCCAAGACTTAAAGACGACAAAAAATATAAGAAGTACTATAAAGAAATTATCAAATAAAAACTGCTTATAACAAGGGTTTGGCAAAAGTGGCGGTTCAGTGATCCGCATCAACATTTGTGCTTGGATTTCCCCACCTTCGCAAAGCCTCAAACCGTTATCGGGCATTTTAAAAGACAACACCACCGACATTGAAACAGACATTATTTATATTGACTTTAACTTTAGGACTTTTAAGTTGCAACAACCAGACAGAAAAAACGGTTGACAATTCAACTGTTACTAAAACTGCTGACTATAAAGTCCCCGCTACTGCAAGTGTTCCGCAGCTTATTACTAAAGTAGTGGTGCTGTTTCAAGTGTTAAGCTATTACTGAGAGCAAACAAAGTAACAGCGCCACTTGGAACTTTCTTGTAATACCAATTGTATGTTTTAGTTCAAATGTACAATTTAAGCAATTACACTACCCTAAATGTTCACCTTGTGTGTAGTACCACACGCCTTGCTCTTGTACAAATACGGAGCGTTCGTGCAGTAGTTCTGTTGGTGTATTATTGGTGCTAAACTGTGCTTCAAACTCCACAATATTTCCCTCAGCATACAGTATAGTTAGTTTAGTAAATTTAGTACTATTGGCCCACTGCGCAATACTTGCACGTGGGTACAACTTGCGTGTAGATGCGTGTGTGGTGTGTATTAAATAATCTATTTGGCGCATAGCGTAGGCACTATAGCGGGAGCGCATAAGTTGTAAGGGTGTGCTTGCTATGTGTGTGCCTAAGTGTAATGGCTCGCAACAAGTAGCGTATAAGTTTTGTGGGTTACAAGGGCATTGCATGGCTTTTGAAATAATAATTTAATTGCTAAAGCTTGGTTGCTGAGCGTAGTCGAAGCACAACCAACGTGAATGGAATATTTTAACTAATTATTTACAATTGATACTTAAAACATAAAACGAGGTATAAACTTAATTACACCTCGCTTTAGTATTGTTATATTTTTACTATTACTTAGTAACGGTAAGCATCAGCTTTGTAAGGTCCTTGTGGGGTTACACCTATGTACTTAGCTTGCATATCTGTAAGTGTATCTAACTCAACACCAATTTTAGCAAGGTGTAAGTAAGCTACTTTTTCGTCTAAGTGCTTAGGTAATACATACACTTGATTTTCGTATTTACCGTGGTTCATCCATAACTCTAATTGAGCCAATGTTTGGTTAGTAAATGAGTTACTCATTACAAACGATGGGTGACCTGTAGCGCAACCTAAGTTTACCAAACGACCTTCGGCTAGTATTATTAAGTCTTTACCGTCAATAGTGTACATATCTACTTGTGGCTTAATAACGTCTTTGGTAGAACCATACGCTTTGTTTAACCAAGCCATGTCTATTTCGTTATCAAAGTGTCCTATGTTACATACAATAGTTTTGTCTTTCATCAAACGGAAATGTTGCTCGCTTATAATGTTTACGTTACCTGTAGCAGTTACTACTATGTTAGCTTCTTTTACAGCGTCAATCATTTTTTTAACTTCGTAACCGTCCATTGCAGCTTGTAATGCACATATTGGATCAATTTCGGTAACTATTACACGGCAACCTGCGCTACGTAATGAATCTGCCGAACCTTTTCCAACATCGCCGTAACCACCTACTACAGCTACTTTACCAGCCATCATAATATCAGTTGCACGACGTATTGCATCAACTAACGATTCTTTACAACCGTATTTGTTATCAAATTTAGATTTAGTTACTGAATCGTTAATGTTGATAGCAGGAATTAACAATGTACCGTTTTTAACACGTTCGTGTAAGCGGTGTACACCTGTTGTAGTTTCCTCGCTTAATCCACGAATACCAGTTACTAATTCAGGAAAACGATCAAGTACCATATTGGTTAAATCTCCACCATCATCTAATATCATATTTAAAGGTAAACCACCTTTAAAGGCGTGTATTGTTTGCTCTATACACCAGTCAAATTCTTCTTCGTTTAAGCCTTTCCAAGCAAATACTGGAATGTTTGCAGCAGCAATAGCAGCTGCAGCGTGGTCTTGTGTTGAGAATATGTTACATGAACTCCATGATACCTCTGCACCTAATGCAGTTAATGTTTCTATTAATACAGCAGTTTGAATAGTCATGTGTAAGCAACCTGCAATACGTGCACCTGCTAATGGTTGGCTTGCGCCATACTCAGCTCTAAGGCTCATTAATCCTGGCATTTCAGCTTCTGCTAATGTCATTTCTTTACGACCCCATGCTGCTAACGAAATGTCTTTTACTTTGTAAGGTAACGTTGTAGTTTCCATTCTTGTTTGTTTTTTGGTTATTTATAATTAATTATTGTTTTCTGTTTTTTTATTGGCACGAAAGTACAAAATATATTAGTTGGTTGTACACTCGGTTGCAATTTCATTTTTGCGCTTCATATATTCAAATCCGCTTACATTCATGAGTAGTAAAAGCATACCGTAAAACGTGTCCTCAAACGGTATAGTGTACATACGTATGCCAAGGTTATGCGCAGGGTTGTAATGCACTACCATTCTATTAAAAAAACCACCAGTAAGCACTCCGTTTGATAGAAAAAACGGAATAAGTATAAATGCAAATACTACATAAAAGTTGGGTAAGTAGTTTGCTTTTTTGTACAGTACATACATTAAAAACAACGCTAATAATATAAATGCTACCGATGTATATAAACGCTGTACGTTAGCAATACCAAGTGCTAACAAAAATACAATAAGTGCAATGGTAAAATAATTAAATTGGGTTTTGTATTTATTTATGCTAAAATATTTGGTATAACAATGGTAGCTAAATACACTGGCGTACGGAATACATATAAAAAACAAACACTCTTCCAAGGGCATATTTACCACCGTAATACCACAGGTGTATTGGCTGGAAAAATCCCACACATTAAGATAGGTAAATAGGCTATCCCACACCAAAAAAAACAAAGCTACCAAAAGGCAGGGCAAAGCAAAGTTGCGCCACTCTTTGTTAAACTGCAAACGTGGGTGAAACGAAAATAGGAATGGAAAAACGATACAAAAAAAATCAACCCACAGGTAGGTGTAATGCGGTGCAAACATTTATTTGGTAGCGTTAGGTTGTTGTATTGCTTCCTTAAAATATTTAAACGGAACAAGCAACATTCCAAAGCATTCGCCATGCTCTTTGCCTAAATGCTTATGGTGCATTTTGTGCGCACGACGTATGGCTCTAAAGTAAAAATTATCAGTATTGCGTAGCCATTTTACACGTTGATGAATAAAAATATCGTGTACAAAAAAATACGCAATACCGTATATTAAAATACCCAAACCTATGTAAAACAAAAAGCCAACTGCACTAAAAAAAGTACCTAAACCAAAGCAAAGTATGGCTGGCACTGCAAATATTACAAAGAAATAATCGTTCTTTTCCAAAAACGAACTTGGGTTTTTCTTATGATGATCTTCGTGCAACGACCATAAAAAACCGTGCATTATGTACTTGTGCGCATTCCAAGCCACGGCTTCCATTACAAAAAATGTGGCTGTGGTAATAATAATGTTGAGTAGCATTTGGGTATAAATTTAAAGTGGATAATAATTTAATTATAGTTCAAATATTTGAGCGTGATAGGTAGTAAAACATATTTTAAACCATTCGGTAAATAGCTCTGGCGTGGTTTTTATTTCGCGGGTTAAATTAGCCAACGATACATAACGCCAGTTGCTTACTTCGGCAGGGTTTAGTATAGGTAAAACGTTTGTATTACCTACAAATACGTAATCTAACTCGTGTTCTATTAAGTTGTTTTGAAGCGTGGCATTGTATGTAAAATTAAACGTGTAACGCAAGTCGCACTGCATACCCATTTCTTCCATAAGCCTACGGTTTGCTGCATCGTGTGGCAATTCGTTAGGGCGTGGGTGCGAGCAACAGGTATTTGTCCACAAGTTAGCCGAGTGGTATTTATCAGCAGCACGTTGTTGGAGCAATAGTTCTTTTTTATCGTTAAACACAAATATAGATAGCGCACGGTGCAATAGCCCAAGTTCATGGGCTTTTAGCTTTTCCATAACGCCTAATTCGTTGTCGCGCTCATCAACTAATATAACTTCTTCCATAGCTTAGTTATTATTGGTGCAAATGTTTTAGTATAGTTTTGTATAATGCTGTTTCGGCTTCTTTTGTACCTTCTTTTTGTTTTAAATAAACCGTTATTTTTTGTTTATCCTCTACTTTATTACTGTAATAATTAAGCATTGACGGGGCCTTGCGCTGTGTTATAAATCTAAAAAAAATAAGTTCTATATTATCGGGTTCTTCTTTTATGGCTTGTTCTAATAATGTTTTGCCTTTATTAAAATAACTTAATTTAGTAAACGGATTTAAACTATGCTTACACACCATTATAAAACTCATTGCCTTGTAGCCTTTGGTAATAGCCGTAGTACACTTTACGGTACTCATATAAGTATGAAACTCAGTAGCTTTGTTTGTATTATTTTGAGCTTCGGCGCATAGTGTACGCATCGTTTGCATGGGTTGTATTACTTTGGCATTGGTTACATTTATATTAAATACTAGTGCTATACATATAATTAAAATTGATGGCATTTGGGGGGAGTGTGTAAGTTTATATTCCTATTGTTTTTATGCGTAAAAACGAAGTTACAAGTAACGATATTTTTTGCAAATTAGAAACTCTTACACGCGTATTTAAAATTTGGTGTGGTGGCAATGCTTTTATTTTTTTAAATAACTGTAAATAATAGGTGTACGCCATATATACGCCAAACTTAGCATCTGTTGGCAATAATTTTATGCCCGCTAAGCCGTCGTTAAAATCTTGTGCTATTTCGTTTTCAATGTTTTGTTTTAATTCTTTAGTAAGTGTTTGTTGTTGCAACTGCGGAAAATATTGTCGCCCCAAAGTATGCGTATCATCTTTTAAATCGCGCAGGAAATTTATTTTTTGAAAAGCTGCTCCCAGCTTCATTGCCAATGGTTTTAGGGTCTCGTACTGTTGTTTGTTATTATCAGTAAACACATACAAACACATTAAGCCTACTACCTCTGCCGAGCCCAATATGTAGGTGTTGTACGAATCTTCGGTGTGCGTTTCTTGGCTCAAATCGGTTTCCATACTTTGTAGGAAACAGGCTATTAATTCGTGGTCTATCTTATATTTATTTACCACCTCTTGAAAACTGTTGAGGATAGGATTCATACTTATTTTGCGCTCAATAGCGAGGTAAGTATCTCGTTTAAATTCGGTAAATAATTCCTTTTTATTATAGTCGTGAAACGTATCTACAATTTCGTCGGCAAAGCGCACAAAGCCGTAAATACTGTATATTGGCGCATGAAACTGCTTACCTAAACAATTAATACCCAACGAAAAACTGGTACTATATGCCTTGGTGGTTAGCTTGCTGCATTGCTGCGATACGTCGTCAAATAATTGTTTCATTTTATATTGTGTACTGTATTATTTGGTCATACTTTTTATTAACTCTTTAGCGGCTATTTGCCCTGATATTAACGATGGCGGTACTCCTGGGCCTGGCACAGTAAGTTGCCCTGTGTAAAACATATTTTTTATTTTTTTGTTTCGCATTGATGGTTTTAATGGGCCCGTTTGTGCCAATGTGTTGGCAAGCCCATAAGCATTGCCTTTGTAGCTGTTGTACTCTTGCACAAAGTCTTGCACACAAAACGATTTATTATACACCACATGTTCCGCAATAGTCTCGCCACATATATGCTCCATGCGCTCCATTACCATTGCATAATATTTTTGACGAATAACTTCAGTATCTTCCAAATTAGTAGCTATGGGTATAAGTACAAATAAATTTTCCATACCGTTGGGCGCTACAGCATCATCAGTTTTGGACGGACAACACACGTAAAACAACGGATTAGTAGGCCACTTGGGGTTTTCATATATTTCTACCGCATGTTCGTTAAGCGATGTGTCAAAAAATAAATTGTGGTGTATTAAGTTTTTAATTTTTTTGTTTACGCCCAAATAAAAAATAAGGCTTGAGGGTGCAAACGTTTTTTTAGCCCAATATTCAGCACTATAATTACGGTACGTGGGAGGTAATAACTGTTGCTCCACGTGGTTATAATCGGCACTGGCTATAAGTCCATCGGCTACAAATTTTCCTTTACTGGTGCTTAATGCGTGTACATTGTTACCGTCTATTTCTATTTGTGTAACGTTGCAATTAGTTTCAAACTTTACGCCCAACTCCGTAGCTAATGCCACCATAGCATTTATTATTTGTACCATACCACCCTGCGGATACCAAGTACCTTGGGCTATTGCAGAATAATTCATTAAACTATATAAAGCAGGAATATTGTTGGGCATTGCGCCTAAAAACAATACTGGAAATTCCATAAGGGCAATAAGACGTTCGTTTTTAAAAAAACTACGCACATATTTACTCATAGGTTTAAGCATGTGTAAGTTAGCTAACCCCTTTACTACGTCTTTATTAGCATATTCCAACCACGAATACGAGGGCTTGTACACAAACTGTTGCATACCTACTTTGTACTTAAATTCGGATTCTTTTAAAAACGTTTTTAATTTGGCTGCGCTGCCTGTTTCAATGCTTTCAAATAAGGTATAAATATCCTCAAGTTGGGCGGGCAAAGGCACAGTATCGTTTTTACCAAACAACATTTGAAAGCCTGGGTTAAGTTGCTCTAATTTATAATAGTCAGCGGTAGATTTACCAAAGGCATTAAAAAACGATTCAAATACATCAGGCATCCAATACCAACTAGGCCCCATATCAAACATAAAACCATTGGTAGCAAAGGAACGTGCACGACCACCAAGCGCTTCATTTTTTTCAAACACAGTAACATCATTACCTGCTTTTGCCAAAAAACACGCTGCTGCTAAGCCCGAAAAACCACTACCTATTACTGCTACTTTTTTCAATTGATTGTTATTATT
>JBEBIC010000239.1:0-4248 GCA_040080595.1 Bacteroidia bacterium
AAGTATGTGTTACGGATAGGTATATAATATTTACTCATATATTTTGCACTTATAAACGATTAGGTTTAAACGTAATTCGTAATTTTTAATTCGTAATTACTTACACCTCTCTGCCTTGTAACACGCTTAAATGCTTATAAAAACCGTTTTCTATTTGCATTAGTTCCGTATGTGTACCTTGCTCTACTACTTGACCTTTGTCCAGCACTACTATTTTATCAGCATCGCGTATGGTTGATAATCGGTGAGCGATGATGATAGATGTACGCCCTTTCATTAGTTCGTCTAATGCGGCTTGTACTACACGTTCGCTTTCGCTATCCAAGGCTGAGGTGGCCTCGTCCAATAGCAATATGCGAGGGTCTTTGAGCAATGCACGTGCTATGGCTATACGTTGGCGTTGTCCGCCACTTAGTTTTACGCCACGCTCGCCTACTACTGTAGCAAGCCCTTCGCTAAATGTTTGTATAAACTCCCAGGCATTAGCACGTTGTGCTGCTTGTATTATTTCAAAATCTTCGGCATTGGGTTTACCGTAGGCAATGTTTTCACGTATAGTTCCACCAAATAATATCACGTCTTGTGGTACCATAGCCATATTGTTGCGCAAGGCGTGTAGGTCGTAGCTTTGGCTATCTTTATCGTCTATTAATAATGTGCCACTATCTAAATTATAAAAACGCAATAGCAACTGTGCCAATGTAGATTTGCCCGCACCGCTACTGCCCACAATAGCAATACGTTCGCCAGCTTTGGCAGTAAATGATAGGTTATTTAACACCTGAGATTCAGGGCGAGAAGGGTAGGTAAATTGTGCGTTTTTAAATTCAACATCGCCATTAATACTTATTGCAGGCGCATCAAAATTAAGGGCTTCCATTTCTTCGTCTATTATTTCAAATACACGTTCGCTTGCACCTGCTGTTTTTTGTAAGGTGGCGTACAACTCGGCAATACCGCCAAATGCAGCACCTACAAAGGTACTGTACAACAAAAACGAAAGTAATTCGCCTACTGATATTTCTTTGTTTATAGCCAATATTACACCGTACCACAGTACCAATACAATAGCACCAAACAAACAAAAAATAATAAAACTTGCAAAATAACCACGGTACTTTCCGCCATTGATAGATGTTCTAGCCACATTCAATATGGAGGTTTCGTATCTGTTAATTTCAAACAATTCGTTAGCGAATGATTTTACGTTGGCAATAGCCTGTAAAGTTTCTTCTACTATGGTATTACTTTCGGCTACTTGGTCTTGTATTTCGCGCGAATTTTTACGTATAAATCTACCAAATATAACTGCCGCAATAGCCACCAATGGTACAATACAGAGCATAAGTAAAGTTAGTTTTAACGATATGTACGACAAGAAAATAATACCACCTACTATTAATATTACTTGTCGCAAAAACTCGGCAATGGTAGTAGTAAGCGTTTCTTGTATTTGGCTTATGTCATTGCTTATGCGGCTATTAATTTCGCCTACACGGTTTTGTGTAAAAAATGTAATGGGTAATTTTACTACATGCGAGTACATAGCCAAACGTAGGTTTGCCAAAGTGTACGACGTATAATTTACAAATAAATAAATACGGAAATAACTAAATATAGCTTGCAATACCAATACGCCGCCCAAAAACAGTACTATGTTGTTAGCCCCTGCCATGTCGCTATTTTTGGCACAATCTACCAAGTTACCCATATACTTAGGAAACAATAGTGCCGTAGCTCCTGTAAATCCTAAAAAAACTAATCCTAAATAAAATTTCCAAGTATGCGAACCCGCATAATTAAATATACGTATAAACAATTTTAAATTGCTTTTGTTAATTTTTACTTTAGGTAAATCTAAATCTTTGCTGCCGTGTTGTGCCATTTGTTATAAGTGTTGTTGCATATACTTTAAATAGCTGTATCGCTCAATTAATAAGAGATACAGCTATTTTTCAATTTTATTTTTGTATAAATTTTAATTTATTGTTAGGCTTTCTCTTGCATATACCCCATTGCCTTTTGCACCATATTGCGTGAGCCTATAAATAGTGTAGTGCGTTGGTGTATGCTTTCGGGTTGCATATCCATTATTCTATCAAAGCCTGTGGTAGCAATACCTCCCGCTTGTTCGGCTATAAACGCTAATGGGTTGCATTCGTACAATAAACGGAGCTTTCCGCCTGGCGATTTAATAGTAGGAGGATAAATAAATATACCACCTTTAAGCATATTGCGATGAAAATCGGCAACTAAAGAACCTATGTAACGTAAGCTATACGGGCGATTGGTAGCTTTATCATCTTCCTGCACATAGCGGATGTAGTCTTTTACTCCCTCAGGAAAATGTACAAAATTACCTTGATTAATAGAGTATAAGGCACCGTCTTGTGGCATTTTTAAATCGGGGTGGCTTAGGCAAAACTCACCTATTGATGGGTCTAACGTAAAACCATTAACGCCACGTCCTGTAGTATATACAAGCATTGTAGAGCTTCCGTATATAACATAACCTGCAGCTACTTGTTGTGTTCCTTTTTGCAAAAAGTCGGCATCAGTAGCTACTGTACCCACTGGTGTAAGGCGGCGATAAATACTAAATATTGTACCTATGGATACGTTTACGTCTATATTGCTTGAACCATCTAATGGGTCCATACACACTACATACTTAGCGTTTTTGGATACTGAATTTTCTATATGTATTATTTCGTCGTTCTCCTCACTGGCAATAGCGGCGCACTCTCCGCCACTTGCTAGTGCGGCTATAAATTGCTCGTTAGCAAATACATCTAACTTTTTTTGTTCTTCGCCTTGTATGTTGTTAGAGCCTGCATCGCCTAGTATATCTACCAAGCCCGCTTTATTAACCTCACGGTGTACAATTTTAGTAGCTATACCAATGTCTCGCAATAAGCGCGAAAGCTCGCCTTTGGCGTAGGGAAAATCCGATTGACGTTCAATAATAAATTGTCCTAATGTACGTACTCCTTTTATTATGCTCATGGTGTGTATTTATTTTATAGTTTTACGGTACAAATATATCATAAACCTATGCACTATCAATATTCTTTTGCACCTCGTTGGTCCGATTTAGACCCAAACATTCACATGCGCCACAGTGCTTACTACGATTACGGTGCACAAGCTCGTATTAATATTTTAAATGAAAATGGTTTTGCGCTAAACAAGCTACAGCAAGAGGGGTATTTGCCAATATTATTTAGAGAAGAAGCCCGCTTTTTGCGAGAGATAAGAGGTACAGATACTTTTGTATTAAGCAGTAAAATACTGAGTTCAACGCCCGATTTTCGTAAGTGGAGTTTTGAACATACATTTACCAAACCCAATGGCGATGTGGCCTGCATAATAGTAGTAGATGGTGCGTGGATAAGTATAAAAGACCGTAAAGTAGTAGCGCCAAGCGAAGGTTTACAACAAGTGTTTGCTAACATAAACAAAAGCGAAGGCTTTGTAACGGAGTAAATAATCAATAAAACAGTAATTATATTTGGAAACTAACTAGCTTTTAATTATTTTAAGACGACAATGAAACAGACAATTTACACATCGGTAATTATCTTTGCATTGGCATTAATTTCATGCACCCGAGTTGAAAACAAAGGGCATCAAATTATTGATAAAATTATTCCTCGTTTTGATGCTTACAAGCCCGATACAAAATATAACAAAGAACGTTTCAAGGATTTTTTAAAAATTGACATTACTCTTGATGTTAAAAATATTTATTGTTTTAATGATGCAATTGGCATTGACACAGATTATCAATTTTCATTTAACTGTGATACAGCAACAGTGAGGAAAATAATAACTAAGCATCAATTAAAACTAGATAAAGAAACAACTGATTATGCCTTTGGTCTTCAAAATGACTTTGAATGGTGGGACAAAAAGAAGATTGAAAAATTGGACTTATATAGTAGAAGAGACGACCACCAATATTTTAAATGTTTTTGGTACGATAAGATTGAACAAAAAGCATATTATTTTGATTGTGATATGTAACTAAAAGCTAAACTCTACATTGGTTGTATGCACTAAGTAGTGTTAGTAATACAAAGTAGCAATTACCATTCATTTTGCCATTGTAACTTGCTTTGTGCGTGTTGTAAATTGGCGTTATAAATTTTATGGGGGTAATAGACATTTCTGGTGCTAGAAATCTCTGTGTCGCTTAATATACTTAGCTTTGAAGAAATCAAAGACTATGAATAAAAAAACTGCTTT
>JBEBIC010000240.1:0-4232 GCA_040080595.1 Bacteroidia bacterium
GAAGTCAACCAGAGCGGCATCCACACCGTCCAGACTGGTGCCGGACATGATGCCGATGTAGTAAGCGGATTCCAACGATTTTCGATGCTTAAAGCAGAATTGATGACGGCGGTGTTAGGTCAAAACCGCCGTCCGGGATGTGAAGCCGGAATTATTCCAGCACAGCGAGATGAATATTACGCATGATGTTCAAACGTGCAACCAGCGCATGGGTTTCCTTCTGGAAAGTATTCAAATCCCGTTTTGCAATCGGCGGAGCCGATGGCAGCACCACGTTGGTCGGATCGCGCTGCACACCATCGATGCGCAATTCGTAGTGCAAGTGTGGACCAGTACTTGCGCCTGTGTTGCCCACGTAGCCTATAAGGTCGCCACGTTGTACTTTTTGTCCTTGCTTTACCGCAAAGCGACTCATGTGTGCGTATAGCGTGGAATAACCATAACCATGATTAATTTCAACCCTATTGCCATAGCCACGTTCGCCATCATTAGCTGCGCTTACAATGCCATTGCCCGTACTATAAATAGGTGTACCTATGGGGGCACTAAAATCCATACCCGAGTGAAACTTTTGTATTTTGTATATAGGGTGCGTACGCCAGCCAAAGCCCGATGCCATTGCTTTTAAGTTTTTGTTAGATACAGGTTGCACCGCAGGTATGGCAGCTAATAGTTGCGATTTATTACTAATCATAGTACTAATTTCATCATACGATTTGGATTGTATGTACAATTGTTTGGATAGCTTATCCATCTTCATTGCACTTTCTACAATTAGGTCGCTGTTGCCTAAGCCCATTAGTTCCTTATAACGCTCCACACCACCAAAACCAGCCTTGCGCACGGTATTGGGTATAGGCTCGGCTTCAAACACTACACGGTATATGTTGTCGTCGCGCTCTTGTAAGTTGCCTAGTACTTTGTTTACTTTTTCAAGTCTATTATTTAATATTTCGTAGTTGTAAGTAAGGGCTTCTATTTCTCGTTTAAGTTGTTTTTCCTTGGGAGAATCTAAAAATTGATAGGCAAAAAATATAGTAACAGTAGCAAATGCGCCACTTACAAGCAATATCCACACTACACTCTTGAGCCTATCCCACAGCTTTACACGCACACGCTCGTACTTGAGGGTGTTAATGTTAAAATGATATTTTACTTTGGTCATGTTAGGCTTTTGTTGAAAATTGATTACGTAAAAATAGCACTATTCCATTACATTTGCAATCAAACTTAAAAAACTTAAAAAAACTATACATAATCATGCAACAGCTTACTGCCAACGAAATACGTGCAACGTTCTTAAATTTCTTCGAATCAAAAAAACATCAAATAGTACCATCGGCACCTATGGTAGTAAAAGGCGATCCTACGCTTATGTTTAACAACAGTGGTATGGCGCCGTTCAAAGATATTTTCTTGGGCAATAGTCCTGTTAAATTTCCACGCATTACCGATACTCAAAAATGCTTACGTGTAAGCGGTAAGCACAACGATTTGGAAGAAGTTGGTGTAGATACTTACCACCATACTATGTTTGAAATGCTTGGTAACTGGAGCTTTGGCGATTATTTTAAAACCGAAGCCATAACGTGGGCATGGGAATTATTAACTGATGTATATAAAATAGATAAAGACCGCTTGTATGTAACAGTGTTTGAAGGTAGCAAAGCCGATGGCGTTCCGTTTGACCAACAAGCATTTGATACATGGAAACAATTTGTGCCCGAAGACCGCATATTGATGGGCAACAAAAAAGATAATTTTTGGGAAATGGGCGATATGGGACCTTGTGGCCCATGTACCGAAATACATTACGACGGACGTACTAATGAAGAACGTGCTGCCGTAAGTGGTGCCGACCGTGTAAACAACGACGACCCGCAAGTAATAGAAATATGGAACAATGTATTTATGGAATTTAACCGCAAGGCTGATGGTAGCTTGGAGAAATTGCCTGCACAACACGTAGATACAGGTATGGGTTTTGAACGCTTGGTACGTGTGTTACAAGGCAAACAAAGCAACTACGATAGCGATGTATTTTTACCCTTAATACACGCCATTGAAAAACTAACCAACGGCTTAACGTATGAAACATTTAACCCCACTGTAACCGATGCGCAAGAACGCCTAAACGTGGCAATGCGTGTAATAGCCGACCACATACGCACGGTAAGTTTTAGTATTGCCGACGGACAATTACCTAGCAATACAGGCGCAGGCTATGTTATACGTCGTATATTGCGTAGGGCTATACGCTACGGATACCAATCGTTGCAGATACGCGAGCCATTTATGTACAAGTTAGTAAATGCCTTAGCGGCGCAAATGGGCGGTGCGTTCCCAGAGCTTAAAACTCAACAACAATTAATAGAAAAAGTAATTAAGGAAGAAGAGCAATCGTTCTTTAAAACCCTTGCTAGTGGCTTGTTGCGCCTTGATGCTATATGCAATGATACCCGTGCAAATAAGGCCACTGTTATTAATGGCGAAGTGGTATTTGAGTTGTATGATACTTATGGTTTTCCTGTAGATTTAACCTCATTAATAGCACGAGAAAATAATTTGAGTATTGATGAAGAAGGATTTAAACTTGCATTACAAAAACAAAAAGAACGCTCACGTGCAGCAACTACGGTAGATACAGGAGATTGGATAAATGTATGTGATGATGAAACCATACAGTTTGTAGGGTACACACAACACGAAATTGAAACCAAAATAATAAAATACCGCAAGGTAAAAGCTAAGAACAAAGAGCAGTACCAAGTAGTATTAAACCCTACACCATTTTATGCCGAAAGTGGCGGACAAGTAGGCGATACAGGCACACTTAAAGGTATAAACGACACGTTGTACATAACCGATACACGCAAAGAAAATAACTTAATAGTACATTTTACTGATGCCTTGTGCGATAATCTTACACAAACATTTGTAGCTACTATTGATGCTGACAAACGTGCCCTTACTGAAAATAACCACAGCGCAACACACTTGCTACACGCGGCGTTGCGTGGGGTGTTAGGTACGCATGTAGAGCAAAAAGGTTCGTTGGTAAATGGCGAGAATTTGCGCTTTGACTTTAGCCATTTTAGCAAAGTAACTGACGAAGAAATTGCACAAATAGAAACTATTGTAAATAATAAAATACGTGAAAACGTACCATGTATCATTGCCGAAATGAGTATAGACCAAGCCAAAGCAACAGGCGCAATGGCACTATTTGGAGAAAAATATGGCGATACTGTACGTGTAGTTACTATGGATAAAAACTACAGTATAGAGTTATGCGGAGGTACTCACGTAAAAGCTACTGGAAGTATTGGACTGTTTAAAATAGTAAGTGAAAGTGCCGTAGCTGCTGGCGTACGCCGTATTGAAGCAATAACTTCTACTGCTACTGAAAATTATTATGCTGCACAAACTAACCTATTAAACGAAGTGAAAATAGCACTTAAAAACCCTAAAGATGTACTTAAAAGTGTAAATACATTATTGGATACCAACGCACTATTACAAAAACAAATAGACCTATTGTTTAAAGAAAAAGTAGCCGTTATAAAAAAACAATTGTTGCCTACCATTAAAAATGTAAATGGTATAAATATGCTACACACCCTTATAACATTGGACAATGCCGAAGCTGTAAAAGATTTGTTATACCAAATAAAAGGCGAAACCGAAAACTTATACGCCGTAATAGGTTGTGTAATAAACGACAAACCCACACTAAACGTAGTACTAAGCGACAACCTTATAAAAGATAAAAACATGAATGCCGCCAACATAGTACGCACCCTTGCCAAAGAAATAAACGGTGGCGGCGGTGGACAAGCATTTTATGCTACAGCAGGCGGTACTACGCACGAAGGCTTACCTAAGGCTATTGGTATGGCAGAGGGGTTGGTTTAATATATATAGAATAATGAACGTATATTTTGTAAGTGGCTTAGGTGCAGATAGTAGGGTATTTAAGCAACTTACATTACCAAGTTCCATAACGCCTATTTATATAGACTGGTTAGTGCCTAATGCTAACGAAACTATAAGTAATTATGCGCAACGTTTATCCAAAATAATAGATACTACACAGCCATTTGTTTTGGTGGGTTTATCGTTTGGTGGAATGGTAGTAACTGAAATGTTAGCATTTGTTACACCTATCAAAACTATATTAATATCAAGTGTTACGTGTAAACAAGAGTTACCATTTTATTACAGATGGGCAG
>JBEBIC010000038.1:0-17668 GCA_040080595.1 Bacteroidia bacterium
TTTTTTGCATAATCTTTATTAAATAAGTGAAATTAGTTACGGCTGTATAATTTGCTAATCAAACGTAATTCGTAATTTTTAATTCGTAATTAATTTACTATTGTTTGGTATAACTTTGTACATGGCGTTCTTTTTTAGAGTCGTATATATCTGCTATTTTTACTAATATTCCAGTTTCTTCTACATCGCCAAATAGGTCATTAACCGCAGTGCCAAAAGTTTTCATAGTGGCACTAAGGTTCATATACGAATTAATAAGTGGCGGAATGTTTTCGCCTAATGCACGCACGTGTTGGTTAAGTACTTTGTGTCCATCTTTGTAATTAAGCCCTTCAAACAAATGATAAAATGAAGATAGTTCAAACTTATGTTTTACCCCGTGTATAGGAGTTACCAGTTTATCATTATCAGCAAAATAATACTGCATAAATGCAAGTAACATATCTCTAGCTTCTACGTTGTAATGAGTGTACATAGTTACTTTGCCAAAAAAATGAGTAACATCTGCATTATCCACAACCAACGCTCCTAGTCCGTCCCAGAGGTTATCCAAGCTAAATAATCCTTTTCTATTTTCGCTACTGGGTTGGTAGTTGGGCTGTATCCACGATCGTCCAAGTTCTATAGTAGTATCAAAATAATTAGTAATAAAATCATTACTATAATTAAACAAATGCGCTGTAGATAAATTTATAGTACCGTCTTTCAACACTGCATCTTTGCATTTAATATAACGGTAGCCACCTACTATTTCTTCGTCAATAGGGTTCCATACTATAAGCTGTTGGTAAGGTACGGCGCAAGTATCGTTCTCATCAATATCCAACGCTAAGCCTGTGCCACCGCCCGATGCTCTAAACGTAACCTCGCGCAAGCGTGCTATTTCTTGCATTACATTGGGTGCATTATGGTGGTTAAGTATGTATATATGATTGCTACCATTGTTGGTAGTACGTACAAATAATTGCGGAGTAAGTTCTGCCTTTAATATGTTTTTGGCAATAGGATTTATGATATTTTCCATAATTATTAACTGTTATTTTGAAATGTAATTCGTAATTTAATTGTATTATTTAAATACTAATTCGCCTTTGCCACCCAGTGCATACACGTGTTGTTTTACCAGTACTGCCCATTCGGCCTCGGTTTTATCGTTGGTAAATGTTTGCCAAGGTATAGGTTTTCCAAATGTAAATTTTATTGGTCTTCCTCTCATTTTATACATTTCATCGGCCAAGTAAAACATTTCTACATTGGCTTTTACACCTATTTTTTGGCGATAATATGCTAGGTTATAAAACCAATTACTGTTTCGCGCCTCGGTATGGCAGGGTATAATATCTTTTTTGTAGGTAATGGCTTTGTTTATAAAACTCTTGCGCCATAGCAAATCTTCTATTTCTCCTTTGTCGTTTTTGCGAGAACATAAACCTGCTGGAAACACCAGTACACAAGCGTTTGAGGCATATACCTTGTCGATGTTAGCTAAGTACTCGGGCGAGTTTTTACCCAATTTATTTACGGGTATAAATATGCTGCCGTAGTTGCGTAAGTTAAGCAATAGGTCGTTTACCAAAAACTTTATATCCTTGCGTAGGCTACCAACTAAGTACATAAGCGATATGCCATCTAAGCCACCCAATGGGTGATTGCTCGCTATTATGCAGCCTTCTGTAAGGGGTATATTTTCTTGCCCTTCTACAGTAAGCGTACAATCAAATTCTTTAAATGCACCTACTGCAAAATCGTATTCAAAATTGTTACGATTGCGACTAATAGCCTCATTTAATTCATCTTGATGAATGGTGCGTTTAATGTAATTAATTACAAAGCGTGGCATATACTTTAATAACGCAGGGTTTTTACTGGCTATTATTTTTTCTATGTCTATGAGTTTATCGTAGTTTATAGTTTCTTTTTCCATCGAAATCAAACGTACTTATTTTTTTTGAAATGAACTACACTCACTCATTACTTTTTCTTAGTGGATAACTGTGTGTAATCGTGCATTATTTTTTGTAATAATGCTTTGTTACGTAGTAGTGTAGCGCCACTATCTTGCGGGTTAGTGGTATGTATTAATTTATTTTGTAAGTGCGAATACACACTTTGTTCGTTGGCCGATACGTAGCCAAATCCATCATCATAGGCATAATACGCAAAGTGCGTTTGTGTGTTGTTCATTAAGTTTTTAGAATACACATATTGTTTACTATCCATTTTTAATTGGTGCAGTAACGTACTAGCTAATGCCACATGCGAACCATAATTGTTGTTTGTTTTGCCTCTATCATTTTTACTTAATGCGCCACCTGTTATTAAACAAGGAATATGGTGTAACTTTACTTCGTTAAACCCTCTATTTAATGGCATTTGATGACCATGGTCGGCAACTATTATAATTAATGTATTGGCATACCATGTGGTTTTTTTTGCACGTTTTATAAAGTTATCTATACAGCTATCCGTATAGTGCATGGTGTTACGGTATCCATTTTCTTTTTCATTGCCTTTTGTAAAATATTTTGGCACATCGGCATCAAACTCTTCGTGGCTAGTAATAGTAGCGGCTATATTAAAAAATGGTTGTTTATCCGCCCCCATGTTTTTAAGCAAGTAATCAAACAAATAATTATCATACACGCCCCACAACGTGCGTTTTAAGCCTTCAAATTGTTTTTCATCTACTATTTTATCTATCCCCGCCGATTTTAAATAAGTACTTGTGTTGGCAAATGTGCTACGTCCGCCATAGTAGTAATTAGTACTATACCCATTGTTTTTAAACGTCGTAATTAAGTTCGGTAATTTATCAAACTTACTGTGCTCTTCTATAACTCTTGTAAGAGGTTGCGCAGGAAAACCACTTAATGTAGCCACCAAACCTTGGTCGGTTCTAAAGCCTGTACTATAAAAATTAGTAAACAACAGTCCGTCCTTACACAACTCGGTAAACTTAGGCGTTATGTTTTTTTCGCCACCTAAAGGTGCTATTACATCTGCCCCACAACTTTCCCAAAACAGTAGTAATACATTAGGGTTGGGCAAAAGTAGTATATTCTCAAATTCGTTAGTGTTACCAACATCTTTGTGCAATGCTGTATATACCGAATCGCTTATTGCTTGTGGCATATAGTGGTAAGTGTTGGTATCAAGGTCGGGTACTGCTACTAGTTGTATGGCGTTCCATGCACTGTTTAACGAAGTGTTATTCAACGAATTATTATTGCTATAATACGCCCAACTTTTATCAATAGGTAGTTTTTGTAAGCCGCCTCGTATGCCAATAATAACAAGGGTTACACTTATTAAAAAAGCAGCAACATAACCTACATATTTATCTATAATTATGGTATGATTAACAAACAGTTTTTTATACATGTATAACAATACTGCGTATATACACAGCACCAATACAATTACACCTATGCTATATCCATTGCCCGACGACGCTACTATTTCATCGGGGTATTTAGCATAGCTTAGTGCTAATCTATTTAGTTTAGATTGCCATACATGATACAAGTTTATATCTATCAAATTTAATAACGCTACAATACCTAATAATAGTGCAGTGTAGGATTGTGCTATTTTATTAAAACTATTTTTTGCAGGCGTAAAGCCAAATATAAAACGTATTAATAACAACAATGCCGTAGCATAACAAGCCGTAGATATATCTAAAGGCAATGCGTGAATATTACTCAATAAAACTTCGGGTATTGTAGCTTTTCCATCAAAATGAAATAACAAAAAAGTGGTTCTAAATACTGCAAAACACACTAACCAAAAACCGATGTAGCCTGCTAACCACTTTAATTTATTTGCCAATAGTAGTGTGTTTTAATTTTGATTATAGTTTGTATAACAATGCTGTAGCATGTGCGCACACACCTTCCTTACGCCCTACGTAACCAATGGTTTCGCTTGTTGTAGCTTTTATTGATACGCAATCGGTTTCCACATTTAGCAGCTTTGCTAATGTTGTTTGCATTGCAGGAACGTGAGACATTATTTTGGGTTGCTCCAGTATTAATGTACTATCTACATTACCTACTGCAAAACCTTTATCGTGTATAAGTTGCACACAACGAGTAAGTAATATTTTACTATCAATGTTTTTAAATTCGGCTGAGGTATCAGGAAAATGTTTACCGATATCTCCTAAGGCTAGTGCTCCTAATAAGGCGTCGCATATAGCATGTATAAGCACGTCAGCATCACTGTGCCCTAATGCACCTTTGGGGGCGTTAGGAATAAGTACACCGCCCAACCACAATTCTCGTGTTTCGGTTAATTGATGTACATCAAAGCCATAACCAATTTTAATATTAAAACTCATACTTTGGGTAAAAAAAATGAATAGTATTATTCGTTAGTTGCTCCACCATCATTGCTGTTGGTAGGTTTTAGTGCAGCAAAATCAAACGATAAGGTAAAACGCACGGTGTTTTTTAATGGGTTTTGTTGCCCTGTAGCCAAGTACGATAAATCTAAACCAAATACATTGTAACGCAAACCTGCACCTACCGTTATGTACTTGCGATTTCCTTTAGTTGGATTTTCGTAAAAACCACCTACTCTAAATGCAAATAATTTGTCGTACCAATATTCCATACCACCACAAAATATTATTTCTCTCAACTCTTCTTTACCTCCAGTGGGAGCGTCGTTAAACGAACTTAGCATTCCTGCTATTACTCCCTTATCAGGGTTTTTTCCTTTAATTATATTTTTATTAGCATCGTAAAGTGGCTGTGTAGGCACCATTAATTTATTTATATCCAACACAAAACCTAAGGTGTTAAATTTATCCAAATCAACTAATAAGTTACCGCCAATACGTAAATTAACAGGTATAAAATCTCCTCTTAATGATACATCAGTATATTTTACTTTATTACCCATGTTAGATATAACACCTGCTATTGCTAACTTTGCGGTTTTATCGCCTAGTTTTACTTTATCTTTTAAGTACGTGGCCGATATATCGGCAGCACCTGCTTGCGCCGCTTTGGTGGTTGCTCCGCCAGTAAGCGTAACACCTTGCCCAAGATTAGAATTAGCATAACGTAAGGTTATCCCTAACGAAAAGTTATCTGATAATTTTTGCGCTAAACCTATGTCCAACGCAAATTCATTGGGCTTGGCTTCACGTATTAAGTTTCCGTTTATATCAGTAAAATCAATTTTACCTAACGAAAAATAACGTAAACTTGCCGCTACTGCTTGGCGCTTATTTATTTGCGAATAGCCCGTTACATAAGCTAAGTTTACATCGTTTACAAGGCTACGTAACCAAGGCGTGTAGCTTAGTGCTACACCTGTTTTCTTTTCGTTAAATACTAACTTGGATAAGTTCCAATGTAGTGCATTTACATCGTTTAATGTAGCAGCACCTGCATCGCCTATACCGCCAGCACGTGCATCTGGCGATATTAATAAAAACGGCATAGCCGTAGTTATTGGATTTATTATTTTGGTGGTATCTTGTCCGTTAAGTTGTGCTTGGCTTAGTTGTGCGCTTGTACTTCCTGCTACAGATAAAGCAACTAAGGTAAGTGGAATTATTTTTTTGGTTATCATATACATTGTTGGTTGTGAGTCCTGTTAAGTTTATAAACTAACGAAACAAATTTAGTTTTATTATTTAAGTATTACTAATTTTTCAAATTTTTCTACCATATCGCCATTGGCACTACGTAATTTTACTTTGTAAATATACACGCCTTTTGCCAATTGGTCGCCATATTCGTCTTTTCCGTCCCAGTCTATTGGGCCTATGCGTGTGCCTGCTGTAGGTAATATTAAATCAAACGATTTTACCACTTTACCTGTAATGGTAAATATTTGCAACTGCACATTTAATTGGCTAAACGGTTTGTTGTGTTCCAAATAAAACTGTGTGTGCGTAGTAAACGGATTAGGGTAATTAAACACATGTTCCAATGCTACTTTTTCGCTGCCCGCCACTACAAAATTAATAAGCTGTTCGTTAGAATTGTTGTAGGTGTCAAATGCTTTTAAACGCAGTGTGTGATGCCCTTCGGTAAGTTTATTTACAGGATAACTTACTATACCACGTTGGTAACTATTTATTTCGGAGTTGTAATAATCGTTCATTATTACTTTCTTGTTCGACTGTTCGTCTATAATACCTGTAATATCGTGTCCTAAGCCTGTACCTACTGTGTTTATTCCATTTTCGTCAAACAATTTGGCTAACAATAAGGGTTTGTCGTTGGTTAATCCTTCGTCAATAAATTTATAATCGTTCATGTATAATTTTATTTCAGGGCCATTATTATCGGCAGTAGCATTGGCATTTATACCATTTAACCATACATGATTATCATAACCGGCACCATCGCTCACACCGTTTTCGTAGTAGTAACTAATTTTTGCACGCCCTGTATCTTGTACAATATCTTTGGGTATTACGCACTCAAACTCAAAACTACCATTTACTATGCTTACAACGCCCTTATATACTATGTTTTTTTGCAATTTAAAATTACGCGCAGGGCTAGAGGCATCATTGCTTAATGTGCGACCTACTATACTTTTGTCATATACGGTTGGATACATATAGCCATTGTAGTTGGTAATTTTTGCTCCTGTTAATTCATCAACTACATACCCCTTTACTTTTAGTTTGCTTAATGCTTGCACAGTATCTATTATAACCGAACTGGTGGTTATAAGTTTACGTCCGTTTACACTATCGGTTATGGTTGAATGCTTAGGATATACCAAGCGAAGCGCAGGGTCGCCCAATAGGCAAAACTTACGGTTATTGGCTCTAAAAATATCAGCCGTATTTTTAATCGGAATCATTACATCGCCCATGCGAGGCATTACGCCATTGGTATTTTTAAATATTTCGTTGTAAAAAGCGGTATTTAATTGCAAGTTTGCATAACCATATACAGGACGTGTGGTAGTAAGTAAGCCTATTCCACCACCATTGGGCGACAGTAATACCAATTCTCCCGCCGAATTACGAGCAGGGTCGTCGTAGCGAGCAAACTCGCATGTTGCAGTTACAAAAAACGGTAAATTATTTATGTTTTTCCAGCTCAATACCATTGAATTATCTAATATACGTTCGTTACTCCAACCTGTTTCGCCACCGTGTCCTGTGTAGTTCATTATTAAGCAACCTTTTTCCATACGTCTGTTAATGGCTTCGTTTACATCGGGGTACAGTTGCCCACCTGCGGTTGATGTTTGTGTATAAGCATCTAAATATATTTTATCTACGTTGTAAGTGGGGTATTCTTTATTTATTTTATTACTCAACTGTTCGGCTCCATCAAGGTGTGCGTCATTATCTTCATCATCGCCCACCATACATATTGTGTTGCGCCAATCGCCCATGCCATAGGCCGTTTTACCTGGAGTAACGGTGTTGTTTTGACTAGCTTCGTAATAGCTATCGTTACTCAAGTAATTATTAATTTTAGTTAAAATTGCTTTAGATTCCGCATCATTTTTTACAGGAAAACGTCCTATAGATACGTCTATTTTATCGTTCACCGATGTACCTTCGTTATCATCTAGGTTTACAAAATAATCATCGGTAACAAAGGTCTCTACAGGGTGGTACGAGTTGTCCGATTCAAACGAGGGTATGTAATCGGTATTAAGTTCGGGGTTTAACAATCTATTATACGAAGCATCGCCATATAATAATACATACCTTGGTAGTGCTGCTGCAGAATTTCTATCGTACAACATTTTTATAAAATCTTTTATCGCAATTATGTCTTTGTGTCCACCGCCAAACTCATTGTATAATTGTGTAGTAGTAACCACCACTACATTTAATGTATCGTGCGTGGTGTGTAGGTTTCCAATAGTTACGGCATCAGCATAAAACTTAGGGTGTGCCACTATTATCATATCTGCTTGAGTTATGCCGTGCAGGTTTTGGTTAATTACTTTTTCGGTAAATGTAGGCGTTAAAAACTGTGTGCCATCGTAAGTTATAAACTCACGCGCTTTACTTCCATCTATTACTATACTAGCATTAATACCTTGCGTTGTATATGGCGTAGTACTTACATTACTGGCATCTGTTACGTCCCACACTATGGTATTATTTTTTACATCTTGCGCAAGTAATTCTACTATGTTGTTGGCTCCAATAGAATCAATGTTTCTAAACCAATTTTGAGCTTTATCTAATTTTAAATTACTTCTAAAATGTAATTCAAATTTATCAAGATAAGCATAACTGTCATTCTTTTTAGTGTAGGTAAGTTGCAAGTTAGTTTTAGCGGGTTGGTCAGGTATTACTTTACATACTTCGGTAGGTTGTATTACCTCGTTTAAATATTGTTGCCCACCGTAATTAGGAATAGCAGGAAGTGCAATAGTTGCTACATCAGTACCATTTGCGTTGGCTACAAAAACCGTGTTAGCGCCAGCCGCCGAGCTTATGTAACGTGCGCCTGCATTTACCACCAATGCAATAGAATCTTGAGTTACGTTAGGTAAGTCTAAAGCAAAATTATACGTGAGTACTGTGTTAAATTGTTCGCCCAAAAACTCCTTACCCGAGTTCATTACATTTATCAAATCTTTTTCGTGTTGTATGGCATTATAGTAAGTACTTAGGCTATGCGTAGGTGTGCCTAAGTTAGCAGCGTTAGTGTTTATACGTTTACCTGCAACGCCTGCTACTGTTACAAAATACGCAGTACTATCTGCCCATATATTTTGTTGGTAACGTAGTTTTCTTTTTTTGCAACTTGCGCTTGTGTTTTTAATCCATCTACTTGGTTTTTGTCCGTAAAACAACACATAGTCCAACGAGTCAAATTTACCGTCGTTTTCTCCCTCTACAAATATGGCATTCTCCAACAAATCATCAGGGCGATAGGCAGCATTGCTTAATGGTAGCAATGCACCGCCGTTGCTATATATTTTTATGTTTTTAGGATTAATGTTATTTACATCAATACCACGTTTTTTTAATTCAGTATAGGTTAGTTTATATACACCATTTTCGGTAGTCATGTATTTAATAAAATCGCCCGATGCTAATACCGATGCTGCTGCATAAATACGTGGTGCAACAGCGGTTAATTTTTCGCTATTAACAACAGGTGTTTTTACTATTTCAAAACTTGTTAAACGCTCTATAGCGTTGGTTTGTGTGTTTTTTCGCAACGTATTTATTTTATAAAAAGTATGCGCTTGTTTTTTTATAGTTGATGAATAATAACTTACCTCAAACGTAGCTGCTATTTGGCTTTTAACTAACAATGCCTCCTCGCTTGTTAAGCCTACATACTGTTCGTTTTTTATACCTATTGCAACATTACCTAACTCAGCAGTACCTACGTAATAAGGCACATCAGCATATAAGTCATCGCTTGTTGCGCCATCAAAACTAAGTACTTGGCGTGTTTCTACACTATTACTTATGGTACGAACACCCCAGTTACTAAGCGTTACAGTACCTTTATTAACACCTGTTTTAGCAAAGTTTTGTGCGTTAATAGTGCTACTGTTTGATAAAAAGAATACAACTGCCATACATATAGCATTTATACAAACTGTTTTTAGTATCGAATTCATCTTTTTTAAATTTGTGTTTATGTTGTTTGCGAAATTAATAACTATTATTAACAACTGTTAAACGTACTTTTTATTGTTTTAAGATAAAATTAAACATATTTTTTTGCCAACTCAAATATTATGTATATAATTGTAACTACTAAAAAAAACAATCTCATGCGTAAAATCATCACAATAGCGTTATTTATAGTTAGCGCAAGCGTAGAATTAAGAGCTCAAGACCCTGCATTTACTCAGTTTTATGCTAACCCTTTATATCTAAATCCTGCGTTTGCAGGTTCGGTACGTTGTCCTCGTATAGCATTAGCATACCGTAATCAATGGCCCAATGTGCAAGGTACTTACAGTACTTACAGTGCATCTTACGACCAACATATTGATGGATTATCAGGTGGTATTGGTTTAATGGCTTGGGCTGACGATGCTGGAAAAGGTACATTAAAAACGCAAAGTTATAGCGGTATATATTCGTACCAATTAAATGTATCTCGTACGTTTTCTATAAAAGCGGGTTTTCAAGCTACCTATCAAACAAAAAAATTAGATTGGTCAAAACTTAACTTTGGCGACCAAATTGACGACCGTAATGGTTTTATATACAAAACATTGGAAGTTAATCCCGAAAATAAATCGGGCGTATTTGATGTTTCGGCAGGCTTTTTAGGTTTTACTAAAAAATATTACTTTGGTTTTGCTGCACACCATATTACACAACCTAACGAGTCGGTTTTAGGTGCTAATGGAAACAGCCCACTACCACGTAAGTTTACAGGGCACGCAGGCGCTATGATACCTTTAGGGTCGGCACAAAACGATGCGTTTATTTCGCCTAACATTTTGTTTATGAAACAAAATAATTTCCAACAATTAAACTTAGGTGTTTATTTTCAAAAAGGACCGTTCTTAGGAGGTATTTGGTACCGTAATCAAGATGCTTTTATAGTATTAATGGGTATTCAAATGGCAAAGTTTAAATTTGGCTATAGCTATGATGTTACTTCGTCAAAGTTAGGAAGTACAACCACAGCAGGCTCTCACGAAGTTACAATGCAGTTTCAAATGCCTTGTAAACAAAAAAAGAAGAAGTTTCGTACAATAAGTTGCCCATCTTTTTAGTTATTACACCTAGTACAAATCGTATTCAATCATATTTATTAAAACTCAATAGCCATGACTGTTAAAAAAATATCAAAATTGTTAGTGTTAGGCACAGGCTTAATAACACTTGCATCATGTGGAAGCGAGACTTCTAACATGACAGGCTGGAACTACAACGACCCTAAAAACGGTGGCTACCAAGTTACTGATTATGTAGAGCAAGAAACTGGACCAGGTTTAATATTGGTAGAAGGTGGTACATTCGTAATGGGTCGTGCCGAACAAGATGTATTATATGATTGGAATAACGTTCCTCGTCGTATAACTGTATCGTCGTTTTATATGGACGAAACCGAAGTTACTAATACTAACTACCGAGAGTATGTATATTGGTTAGGTCGTGTGTTTGGTGCCGATTATCCAGAAGTGGGTAAAAAAGCATTGCCCGATACTTTGGTATGGCGAGATAAGTTAGCCTACATGGAAAATTATGTAGAGTACTATTTCCGTCATCCTGCGCACAACGATTACCCCGTAGTAGGTATAAACTGGACACAAGCCAACGATTTTTGTGCTTGGAGAACCGACCGTGTAAACGAATTTATAATGGTACGCGAAGGTTTATTTGATTTTGACCCAGCTTCGTGGCAAAACGAAAATAACTTTAATACTGATGCCTACTTAGCAGGACAGTACGAAGGTACTGTAAAAGTATTAATGCCCGATTTAAACCCAACAAGTGCAGGCGAACGTAAAGTACGTATGGAAGATGGTATTTTGTTACCAAAATATCGCTTACCTACAGAAGCCGAATGGGAATTTGCAGCGTATGGTTTAATAGGAAATTCAGTATCGGAGCGTATTGTAGAGCGTAAAATTTATCCTTGGAACGGACATTATGTACGTAACGACGACGAGCAATACATAGGTATGATACGTGCTAACTTTATGCGTGGCCGTGGTGATAACATGGGGGTAGCAGGTTCGTTAAATGATAATGCTGACGTAACAGCTCCTGTAACACAGTACTGGCCTAACGATTATGGTTTGTATAACATGGCAGGTAACGTAAGCGAGTGGGTAATGGACGTGTATCGCCCATTAACTAACGAAGATGCTGCAGAGTTTAGATCTTTCCGTGGTAATACTTACAAAACACAAGTACGTGATGAAGAAGGTGCAATTGCCGAAAAAGATAGTTTAGGACGTATTCGTTACCGTAACGTAGAGTTAGAGAAAGATAACTTAGCAGAACGACGTAACTACCGCAAGGCCGACAATATTAACTTTCAAGATGGTGATATAGAATCATCAACAAGTTTTGCTTCGCCACCAGAAGACGCTGACAAAGTAGAAAAAGTAATGTACGATTTTGGTGTAACTTCATTAATAAACGATAAAGCACACGTAATAAAAGGTGCATCGTGGAAAGATAGAGCGTACTGGTTATCGCCAGGTACACGTCGTTTCTTAGACGAAAAACAATCAACCTCATGGTTAGGTTTCCGTTGTGCAATGGTACGTGTAGGTTCGCCTAGAGGATTAGGAAGTAACTAAAATACAGTTAAATAAAACTTACTATTAACGCCCCAAATAGAAATATTTGGGGCGTTGGTGTATATATTAGTTTGTGTTTGTGCGACAACTGAACGATGCCAATACCGACACTTTAAATTTAACCAACCTAAAAAGAAGGTTTGTATATTGTGAAAATAACAAGTAACCACCAAGTATTTACCAAAAAAAATAGTGCTTACTGCTAACTAATGCTTTATAAATTATTGCATCAAAAAACAAAGAGTTTTTGTCAGTACTTAAGCAAAATTTAAGAATAAAGGAAAAACTATAAATAGTTAAACGATTTGAAAAACTGTATTAATTATTTGAACCAACTGAGTTAAACAGTTTTAACTATGGTTTGCTATATAAGTTGTGTTAAAATATAAATTTAACACATGCGCACTTCAGCTAATGGACTAAACGATTCTTTTGGGTATCTAACCATAGACATAAGTAGCGTTTGCGCCCTTATTTCTTTTATTTAAAAAATGTTGGTCTTTAAATTTAATAATTGGACTAAAACATACTATTAATATTATTTAGTGCTAGCAGCAGGCACGCCCGCATTAATATAAATACTAATACCTGCGGTGGTTACGGCAGGGTGTATTTTTAGTACATAATCTTGTTGGTAGTTAAGCTGTAATGAATTGAGCATATACGACTGTTGCAAGAACACACCCAAGCCTACTTTTTTAAACCCAAATACATACTCTACACTTAACGCACTGTTCAGTTTTAGTGCGTTACGCAAGTAATTTATTTTGGTAAAGCCTAAGGCATCGTAGTAGTAAAATAAGGCAGTAGGAGCTAAAGTTAAGTTGGTTTTAAAACCATTAAAATTAGTACCTATACCCAGAGGCAATTCAAAATAAAAATTGCGAATAAATACATCGTTAATAGCAGGGCTGTATAAATACTTACCTCCTGCCGAAGCATTTTTGTAGTTTAAAACACCATACGTTTTTTTAAACGAATTAAAGTTTGCATTAACACCAACAGTAGCACATAGCCATTTTTTAAAATAGAGTTCTACTCCTCCTTCTATACTAGCCGCCATTGCTGGGGTGTAACTTTTATTATAACTTAATACATCGGGCTTGGTTGTTTTAATGTAATTAAATGTATAGCCACTACCTAGTTTTATGTAAGGCACTGTGTATGCTTTAAACGTGCTATGGTCTTGCGCTTTGGTAAGTGTGGTAATTGTGAGTAGTAGTAAGATTAAAGTAAATTTCATTTAAGTAGTAGTGTTTATTAACGTTATTAATTGTAGTACTAACAGGCCGTCTATTGCGTAGTAATAATAGTAGTTGGTTGATGAATTGAGTACATACATTTCATACAAAAATATAACAAAACAACTCATTGCAAAAACTATAAATACTACCAACGATGCGTATAATGTAAATACGTACATAGCACCTAAACTAAGCGCTAATAGGGCTAAAGCTACCAATGTATTGTGCTTGTTGCCTATGCTTACTGCTAGTGTATTGGTATTGTTTTGGGTATCAACGGCCACATCTTTATTATCATAAATAAGTGTAAGTGCAAGCATAAACAAAAACTGTTGTAGTACTAAATAATAGTTGAACGGAGTGTGTTGTATAATAACGTTGGTACTTATCCAACACAGGCTTACTACAGTGTTTTTAACTATACTTTTGTTGCGTACTGCTATTACGTTGCTGGTGTATAACCAAGCTATACCTCCTGTAATAGCAAGCACCATAAAATTATGTGTGGTGGTAGTATAAAGTGTTGTACCTATTACGCTAACTATAAGTGCGTAATGTAGCTTAGTAAGTGTACAACGGTAGTATTCGTAGGCTATCCAAGTACTTATGCCTGCAATGTATAGCAAGCCAAAATTAATAGCACTGTGTGTAACAACTTGTATAAATATGGCCTGCGCTATACCAGCTATGGCTATAAATATATTGCGTTGTATAAGCCAATGGTGTAGGAGAGATTTCAAAACAATTAATTATTTTTTGAAAAACAATCGCCTTTACCTAATAGCGATATACTTATATTCTTTGATAATAAGTAGTTATTACCATAGTTATCTTTAACTATTATGTGATAAAATGATACTTTTTTTGATTCCCTTTCAAGTATTTTTTGTTTAACAGAAAATTTAATACTATCGGTTTTGTATTCTTTAAAATCGAAACAAATGCCCAATCCTGAACGCTCAAAAGTGTAAGAAACAACTCTTAAACCCTTAATGTTTGTAGTTAAATAATTGTATTGTACTAATTTACATTTATCAACTTGTAAATTACCAATTATTCCTCGGTATATACCTATGGTAGGAATTGTATCTTGCGTGTTTTGTGTTTTATTAATTGGGAATTCATTCGCTTTTTTATAACTTGAAAAAGAAAATAAAAAAATAATAACAACTTTATTATTTACAAATATCATATTTACTTATTAGCTACACTATTTACAATACTTGCAGTGGCTATACCTACTGCTATACCCACTATACCACTTAGTAAACTTTGTTGTACACGTTTGCCTTTGGCTATTTTTTCGTAGCCCATAAGGTAGGTTTCTTCGGCTAAATATAATTTGTTATATACTTTGTTGCGATTAACACGGCGTATAATTAATCCATTAACTACCACAAATGGCACTACACCTAATGGGCTTAATAATGGTGTAATAAAATAACCACTAGCCACACCAAACACAGCTCCACCTACTATAGATAGTGGTGTTTTGTAGTGCGTACGGGCATCTTGTTGCCCTAGCATATACATACGCATTTCTCGTTCGGTAAGTTCGTTTTCGCCAAGGGTATCGTTGGTGTAAAATACTATTTCGTTACTTGCTTTTGGCGTGTAGCTAAATAGTTGGTCTTTGGGGGTTGTACGTGCTTTTGTTTTGTTAAGTAAGGTGTAGTTTACTTTTAAACTATCGGTTGTGTAATCCACAACAGCACACTCTGCCTTACGTCCATCAACAAACAATAGTGTGCCTTGTGCGGCACACGTTGTATAAAGTAATGTAGTAAGTAAGAGCGTGGTTATGAATTTCATTGTTATAAAATTAGATTTTAAAAGTACTAAAGCGTTTTTAATACCTCCGTCATACTGGTGCGTAAGCGTAGGTATTCGTTTACTTGGGTTAATGGTATGCGTTCTTGTGTCATGGTATCGCGGCTGCGTATAGTTACCGCATTATCTGTTAGCGTGTCGTGGTCTATAGTTATGCAATAGGGTGTGCCTATAGCGTCTTGTCGGCGATAGCGCTTGCCTACGGTGTCTTTTTCGTCGTACTGCACCATGTGGTCGTACTTTAGTTCGTTCATTAGTTTCTTGGCAACTTCGGGCAAGCCATCTTTTTTTACCAATGGTAATATAGCTGCTTTAATAGGTGCTAAAAACGCAGGTAAATTAAGTGCAGTGCGTATAGAGCCATCTTCTAATTTTTCCTCGGTATAAGCAGTTGATAATATGGAAAGAAATAATCTATCTAAACCAACCGAAGTTTCTACTACACAAGGCACATAACTTTCGTTGCGTTCAGGGTCAAAGTACTGTAGTTTTTTGCCCGAAAATAATTCGTGTTGCGACAAATCAAAATTACCACGTGCGTGTATGCCTTCCAATTCTTTAAATCCAAATGGAAACTGAAACTCAATATCGCAGGCTGCTTTGGCGTAGTGTGCTAGTTTTATATGGTCGTGAAAACGGTATTTGGTAGCACCCAAACCTATAGAGTTGTGCCAAGCCATGCGTTTAGTTTTCCATTCGTCGTAGTATTTCATATCATCGCCTGGAGCAACAAAAAACTGCATTTCCATTTGCTCAAACTCACGCATACGAAATATAAACTGGCGTGCTACTATTTCGTTACGGAATGCTTTACCTGTTTGGGCTATACCAAAGGGTAATTTCATACGTCCTGTTTTTTGTACGTTGAGGTAGTTTACAAATATACCTTGTGCGGTTTCGGGGCGTAAATATATAGTGGACGATTCTTCGCTTACGCTACCTAGTTGTGTGTTAAACATTAGGTTAAATTGGCGTACATCAGTCCAGTTGCGTGTTCCGCTTACGGTACATACAATTTCAAGGTCAATAATAATTTGTTTTACTTCGGCTAAATTATCAGTGTCTAATGCAGTTTTAAAACGTGCTTCAATCTCATCAATCTTAGCTTGATATTCCAACACACGAGCGTTGGTAGTTTTAAATACTTGGGCATCAAAGTTTTCAAAACGCTTTGCAGCTTTTTCTACTTCTTTGTTTATCTTCTCTTCAATTTTTGCCATGTGGTCTTCTATCAACACATCGGCACGGTAACGTTTGTTACTGTCTTTGTTATCAATAAGTGGGTCGCTAAAGGCATCAACGTGTCCGCTGGCTTTCCACGTAGTAGGGTGCATAAATATTGAAGCGTCTAAACCTACAATGTTTTCGTGCATTTGCACCATGGCACGCCACCAGTATTCACGTATGTTTTTTTTAAGTTCTACACCGTATTGTCCGTAATCATATACGGCACTAAGTCCGTCGTATATTTCCGACGATGGAAATACATAGCCATATTCTTTAGCGTGCGATATTACATTTTTAAATAAGTCTTCGGTTACTGCTGCCATTGTTGTGTATGTGTTTTTAGTTTGTGCAAATGTAATTTTTTTTGAGAGAGTATGGAGTGTCTATTTGCATGAAAATTATTTAATGTTCAATTTTTTATAAGAATACACTTATGAAATCAATTAAGCGTTGTTGAATCAGTTACGTAAGTTTAAAATAGAATGCTGATTATTATCAGTTGTGTAATTGTGTTTTTTGTTTACTATTGCAGAGTGAATATTCACTAACTATATTAATACAATGGACATATCAACTCGACAACTTGAAATAATAACTGCAGCAGGTAAAATACTTACCACTTCGGGTATTACGGGATTAACTACCAAAAACTTAGCTAAAGAAATGCAGTTTGCCGAAAGTGCTATTTACAGGCACTTTCAAAGCAAAGAGGATATAATTATAGCCTTACTTAATTACTTAGCACAAACAATGGATGAGCGTTTATCCAACATTGACGACGAATTAAATACGGAAGAAAAATTTAAGGAGTTGTTTCAAAATCAGTTTAAGTTTTTTAAGAAAAATCCACACTTTGTGGTAGCAGTATTTTCGGACGGATTAATGGAGGAGAGTACTCGCATAAACGAAACTATAGCTAAATTAATGCAAGTGAAAATAAAACACATAAAGCCAATACTAGCCAAAGGGCAACAAAAAGGAGTGTTTACCGATGCCATAAGTACTGAAGAACTTACACACATTGTAATGGGTACATTTAGATTATTGATGTATAAATGGCGTATTTCAAATTTTGATTTTGATATAAAAAAGAGTGGCGATAAAACGATGATTGCTTTACTTAA
>JBEBIC010000039.1:0-17605 GCA_040080595.1 Bacteroidia bacterium
CCCCAACGGTTGGTAATATATAATTGTACTACTTAAAAACGCTCTAATGCACTAAAAAAGAAGTTACCTTCAATAGCTGCGTTTTCGTCGCTATCGCTACCGTGTACTGCATTAGCAGCAATAGATTTAGCATATACTTTGCGTATAGTTCCTTCGTCAGCTTTTGTTGGGTCGGTAGCACCAATAAGTGTACGGAAATCGGCCATTGCGTTTTCTTTTTCAAGTATTGCAGCTACTATTGGACCATTGCTCATATAGCTTACTAGTTCGCCATAAAAAGGACGTTCTTTGTGTACTTCGTAAAATTTACCAGCAGTTTCGGCAGTAAGGTGCATATATTTCATAGCTACAATACGGAAACCTGCATCGTTAATCATTTTTAAAATTCCGCCTACATAGTTATTAGCTACTGCATCGGGCTTAATCATTGTAAAAGTTCTGTTAGTTGTCATTGTTTTGGGTTTTGTTTATAAATGTATGTTTTAAATTTTGTGCAAAGGTAGTATTTATAATTACATTTGTAAGCAGTATAAAAACGTAACCATTTTAATCTCAATTACGAATTAAAAATTACGAATTACGTGCAAGCATAATATAATTTACACCACAAAACATAATAATAAATAATATAATTACTCCGTATGACATTAGCACAATTACAAGCCACATTAGCACAACCACAACACATAGTTATAACTACGCATAAGTCGCCTGATGGCGATGCAATGGGCAGTTCTTTGGGGTTGTATCATTTTTTAACGCAGTTAAACCATACTGTAACCGTAGTAACTCCCAACGAATATCCTGTAAACTTGCACTGGCTACCCAATAACGATAAAGTAGTAATAGCTACGCAACAGCCCGAAAAAGCTGCTGAATTAATAGCCAATGCTACATTAATTTTCACATTAGATTTTAATAATTTATTGCGTATAGACCAATTAGCCAAATTAGTAGAGCAAGCTGTGGCACCCAAAGTAATGATAGATCATCACTTAGAGCCTAGTAACTACGCAGCTTTTATGCTAAGCGATACATCAGCAAGTTCTACCTGCGAACTTATATATGTATTTATGCAAATGATGGAGCGTACTGATTTGCTCAACAAACAAATAGCCGAATGCTTATACACAGGCATACTTACTGATACTGGTTGTTTTAAATATTATTCGTGTACCGACCGTACCCACGCAGTAGTATCGCACTTGGTAGCAGCAGGTGTTAAAAACCAAGAGTTACACGAGCGTATATTTGATGCAGATAATATTAATCGTAAACGTTTACATGGTTATGCAGTAGCGCACAAAATGTATAAAATGGAAAGTTTACCTGTAATAATAACTAGCCTTACATCAGCCGAATTAGACGAATACAATTACGAAACAGGTAACTCCGACGGTATAGTAAACGTGGGCTTGGGTATAAGTGGCGTTAAACTTTCGGCATTTTTTGTAGAGCGAGATGGAGCAGTTAAAATATCGTTTAGAAGTAAAGGTGGTTTTAATGTAAATGAATTTTCGCGTAAGCACTTTAGTGGCGGAGGACACGCCAATGCAGCAGGAGGTGGGAGCGAGGTATCGTTACAAGAAACTATAAAACAATTTGAAACCATAATACCTACTTATGCAAATGAGCTTTTTGAATCGTAATATCATTTATTTAGCTACACTATTAATTACACTTATTAGTTGTAAGAACGAGGTGCAAACCAATGTAGCACTATTAAATGATAGCAAATTAAAAGATACCTTAGAAGACGCAAATAAAACCTTTATTAATACCGAAAAGCAGCGTATAACAAGCTATATAACCCATCATAACTTAACTATGCAAGCTACAGGCACAGGGCTTTTATATACTATAACTAACGCTAGTACAGGTACAATGCCTGTAAGCGATAGCAGGGTTACGGTACATTATACATCATCATTACTAGACGGTACATTATGCTATACCACCCGCCAAACGGGGGCAGAAACATTTAGGGTAGATCACGACGATGTAGAAAGTGGTTTACACCAAGGTATAAAACTAATGCACCAAGGCGAAAAAGCTAAGTTTATACTACCAGCACACCTTGCACATGGCTTGCTTGGCGACTTAGACAAAATACCACCACGTAGTGCAGTAGTATATGATGTGGAGTTGATAAGTGTTAAGTAGATAAATTACGAATTATGTTTGAAGTCAATTGTTTGTAGTATGAAATTAATTACCCTCTTATTTATTATCTTATTAAGCACCACCGTGGCACGCTGCCAATCGGGTGCGGAGCTAATGAATATGGGTAACACACAGTTTTTAAGAGGTAATTATACATTGGCACTACCTTATTTTACACAAGCAACTCAAGGCAACACAACTATTACTAAGGCAAATTATATGGCAGGGTTATGCAATTATAATTTGGGTAGTTACGCATTAGCGAATACTTATTTTACTAATGAATTAGCTATAGATAGTACCTGCGCACAGGCCTATTATTTTAAAAGTTTAATAGCTAAATACAATATAGACAGTGCTTTGCAGTACATTAACAAAGCCATTAGTTTACAACCCAACAACATAAGCTACTTAACCACTAAAGCGCAGTTGTATTACGTGCATCAACACTACTATAACAGTATAACATGGTATCAAAAAGCATTAACTATTAACAGTCGTATGGACGAAGCTTACTACTACGTAGGGTATAGTTATTACTACTTAGGCAAGCAAGCTAAAGCCTGTAATAATTGGGAGAAAATAGTAGAACTTGACGATTTTGATAATCAAGAATTTATTATTAATAATTGCAAAACAACCATCAAATAATGAAACAATTTTTATTCATACTATTATTAACGTTATGTACTTTAGTTAAAGCGCAAACCTATACTCATTACTTTGGTAATATACATGCGCACACCTCGTATTCCGACGGTAATAAGGATAGTGCTACATCGCTACTTACCACGCCTTTGCAGGCATATACGTATGCCAAAGCATCACAACATATTGATTTTTATGGCATATCGGAGCATAATCATTACTACGCAGGTATGATAAATAAAAACAATTATTACAAAGGATTGGCTGATGCTAAATTGGCTACTGTTAATGATACTTTTGTGGCTATGTATGGTATGGAATGGGGTATAATATCGGGTGGTGGACACGTGTTGGTATATGGCTATGATTCGCTAATAGGTTGGGAAACAGGCGTACATGATGTGTTTGTAGCGCAAAATGATTATGCTAATTTGTGGCGTAAAATAAATAAAAAAGCAAGTGCATTTGCATATTTAGCACACCCCACTAATACGGATTATGACACCATAGCAACCTCCACATTTAACTACGAAGCCGATAGTGCAATAATAGGAATGGCTGGGCGTAGCGGGCCTGCATTTAGTACCAATACCACATATAGTAACCCTAGTACGGGTAATTATATTACACAATATAGTAATATGTTAAAAAAAGGGTATCACGTAGGAGTAGGGCTCGACCACGATACACATAACTCTGTATTTGGTCGTTCGTCGGCTGGTCGTTTAGTTGTGCTTGCTCGTGCGCTTACTCAACCTAATATAATTGAAACATTTAAACAACGTCGTTTTTATAGCTCCGATGATTGGAATACTAAAGTAGATTTTGCAATAAATAACCAAATTATGGGTAGTATAATTACACAGGCAGGAAACCCTGTACTAACCGTAAATGTAACTGATGCTGATGCTGGGGATAATATTACCAACATACAAGTATTTGGCGGAGTGCCTGGTAGTGGTGTATTTGCAACCACACTTACTACTAAAACTACGGCTTCATTTACCTACACACATACGCTTGCTAACAATAGTACGTTTTATTATTACTTAAAAATAACTCAAAACGATGGCAATATTATATGGACATCGCCAATATGGTACACACGCAACGATGCTACTACCATAACACCACCAGTAGCTAATTTTAGTATAGATACTACTGCCAATTGCGAGGGCGATACCATTGGTTTTATCGATAATTCTGTAAATAATCCTACCGCTTGGAGTTGGGTAGCGAGTGGTGCTACACCTAATTTTTCAAATTTACAAAACCCAACGTTTACCTATACTACAGCAGGTACATATAGCGTAAGTCTTACTACTAGCAATGCTTCGGGAAGTAGTGCGCCCATAAATAATACTGTTATTGTAAATGGTTGTGTAACTAATTTAAAAACAAATAAGACCACCAACGTACAATTATTCCCTAACCCTACAAATGGAATTGTAACTATTGATTTGAATGAATTAAAAGGTGCAAACATAATTACCTTGTACAACGAAATAGGCAGCGAAATAGCGCACTGGAGCACTACTGAGCCCACGCATACGATAAACTTGAGCAGCTACACTAACGGAATATATGCAGTTAAAATAACTACAGAAAACAATGCCATTATTGTAAAAAAAATAGTGCTACAACAGCCTTAAATTTTAGTGCTAATTGTGCGTAAATAAACTTACTTTAGTGCAACTAAAAAAACGTAATTACGTATGACACGCATGAAAAAGATAACTGCACTTACACTAGCATTAACAGCAGTTACACTATTATATAATTGCCAAAAATATAAATTAAAAAAGCAAATAAAAACCAGTAATTACCCAACCGAAATTGGGAAAATACTGGTGGGCAAATGCGCTACAGCAGGTTGCCACACTGCCACAAGCAAAGAGGCAGCTGCGGGTTTGGCACTAGAAAACTGGGCACAATTATTTGAAGGCGGACGAGGAGGCGCAGTAGTAGTACCTTATCAGCATCAATTTAGCAGTTTGTTTTTATTTTGCAATACCTATGCTGCTTTGGGACAAACAAGCCTACCTACTATGCCCCTTAATGCTAACGTATTAAATCCTTCCGAAATAATAACATTACGAGATTGGATAAACAATGGTGCGCCTAATGCTAATGGCGATGTAATGTGGGCAAATAGCGGTACTACACGTAAGTTTTATGTAACTAATCAGGGGTGCGATTTGGTAAGTGTATTTGACGCACAAACTCAATTATTAATACGCAATGTAACTGTAGGTAACGATGCTACTCGTAGCGAAAGCCCACATCAATTAAGAGTTTCGCACGATAATAAATATTGGTATGTACTATTTGTAAACGGTAATTATTTTGAGAAATACGATGCGCAAACTGACAAACTTATAGCACGCTTAAACATAGGTAATAGTGGACCTGCAATAGGAGCAGGCGTAGTAAACGGTAGTTGGAACACTATGGCAATAAGTAACAACGATAAATATGCGCTATTAACCGACTTTAGTGGAGGAAAAGTAATAGCGGTAGATTTAGCTACTATGACTTTAAAAAAAGCGTTTGAACAAGCGGGAACGCCCTTGTTTAGCTTTCCGCACGCTATAGCCATAACGCCTGATAACGATACATGTATAGTGGCTACACAATCGGGCAATAGTTATTATCAGTTTTTAATGGCGGATATCGAATCTAAATTTATTAACGTACAACCTTTAGCAACGCCATTTATAGGCATTTCCAACAGTGCAGGCCCACACGATATGTTGTATAGCCCTGATGGTACTAAACTATTTGTAACCTGCCAAAACACCAACGAAATAGCGGTGTACGAAACAGGTACGTTAAAATTTATAAAATCAATTGCTACTAAAAAATTTCCACAAGAGCTGGCAGTAAGTGTTAAAAAAAATATGTTGTTAGTTACTTGTATGGAAGACGAATCGTTTTTGCCACAAGCTAAAGGTTGCGTACAAGTAATAGATATAAATACGCTAAACGTTACCGTTACCATACCTTGTAGCATACAACCACATGGTATAGCCGTGGACGAAGTAAGTAACCTAGCCTATGTAACTAATCGTAATGTTGATGCTAAGGGAGTAGCTCCGCACCATGTATCGTATTGCGGTGGTAAAAATGGTAACCTAAGTGTAATAGATTTAAACACATTAACCAAGAGCACTAAAAACACTGAACTATCAGTAGATCCTTACTTTGTAGCCGTTAAATATTAAATTAATCAGTAGCAATAACTTTAAAAATACAACATCAATATTAGTATGAATAGAATATCCAAACTCATTACCACTCTCGCGCTAAACCTTACAGCAGTAGGTATTTACGCACAAGAAACTACTTTCCCTACCAATGGTGTAAATACGCAAGCCGATATTTATTATGCGTTTACTCACGCCAAAATATACATTGACCCTACTACAATAGTAAACGATGCCACCTTACTTATACGCAATGGCGTGGTAGAGCAAGTAGGCGCTAATATGGCATTACCAGCTAATACGGTTATAATTAATTGTGCGGATAAATGGATATATCCATCGTTTATTGATGCCTTTGCACCCAATATTGGTATAGCCGAAAGTAAGCCACAAGGCAGTGATGAGGCACAATACGAGAGCAATAAAAAAGGTGCGTACTACTGGAACGAAACCATACAACCCGAGTATAATGCTGCGGTAAACTATAGCTATGCAGATGCGCAAGCAGACGAATTGCGCAAGTTGGGCTTTGGGACTATTAATACTTTTAACGCAAATGGTATAGTACGTGGCACAAGCGTAGTAACTACATTGGCACAAAACAAAGAGTATAAAACATTGGTAAAAGATAATGCAACAATGCAATTGTCGTTTAACAAAGGGGTATCAAGGCAAGAATATCCATCATCGCTTATGGGCAGTATAGCCCTACTGCGTCAAGCCTTATACGATGCACAATGGTATAAAAACGAAGCAAATAAAAAAGAAACTAACTTATCGTTACAGGCATTAAACGACCATTGGAACATACCATTTGTGTTTGATGCTACTGACAAACAAAACATAGTACGTGCTAATACCATAGCCAAAGAATTTAATAAGCAATTTGTAATAAAAGCCACAGGCGATGAATACCAACGCATACAAGATATTAAAGCACTTAACATACAACTTATAGCTACTGTAAATTTGCCTACTGCGTATGATGTAGAAGATGCAGCCGATGCGGAAAATGTAAGCCTTAGCGAGCTTAAACACTGGGAACTGGCGGTTACTAACTTAGCTACCTTAGAAAAAAACGGAATTGTATTCGCTTTATCTACCCAAGGATTAAAAGAAAAAAAAGAATTTTGGAATAACCTACGCAAGTACATTACTTATGGCTTAACCGAAACTACTGCGCTAAAAGCCTTGCTAACCGTGCCTGCCGAGCAATTGCAAATAAGCAATAAAGTAGGTAGCTTAAACATAGGGCGTATGGCTAATTTTATTATTACCAACGGAAATATATTTAATGCTAAAACTGCTATTTTAAATAACTACACACAAGGCGAAGCGCACAGTTACCAAGCGTTGCAAACCATTGATACACGTGGTAAATACGTAATGAACTACGATAGCGAAATACAATTTATACTATCAGGCACTGCTGATAATCCTAAAATAAAATTAACCAACGATACTACTAACTATAAAGCTATTTATAAAATAGAGCGTTCGTTAATAACACTTAACTACGATGTGCCAACAGCAGGAACGGTACGATTAACAGGGGTTACAAGCCCAGATGGTGCAACACTAACTGGTTATGGTTTTGATGAAAATGGCAAACAAATAACATGGAAAGCTACACGCACACTGGCTTATCAAGATACTGTTAAAACTAAAGCGGATACCGCAAAGGTGTATGAACTGGGGCATGTAACCTATCCTATGATGGCGTATGGATTTGATACCGTACCCAAAATTAAAACCTATCATATAAAAAATGCTACCGTATGGACGAATGAAAGCGAGGGCATTTTATCTAATACCGATGTAATTTTACAAAACGGAAAAATAGCTGCCGTTGGAAAAAATATACTAAACATAGACGGATGGAATATTACTATTATTGATGGTTCTAATATGCACCTTACAGCAGGCATTATAGATGAGCATTCGCACATTGCAGTAAGCGGTGGAGTTAATGAAGGCGCCCAAGCCGTAACTGCCGAAGTAAGTATTGCTGATGTAGTAAATGCTGATGATATAAATATTTATCGCCAACTTTCGGGCGGTGTAGTGGCTTCGCAGTTGTTGCACGGTTCGGCAAACGTAATAGGCGGACAAGCAGCTATGATAAAATTACGTTGGGGGGCAAGTGCGGAACAGCTTAAAATAGCAGGTGCTGATAAGTTTATAAAATGCGCATTGGGCGAAAATGTAAAACAAAGTAATTGGGGCGACAAATACACAAAGCGTTTTCCGCAAACCCGCATGGGAGTTGAACAAACATTTATTGATGCGTTTACACGTGCTAAGGAATACGAACGCAAAAAAACACAAGCTAACTATCGTAAAGATTTGGAATGTGAGGTATTGTTGGAGATAGTAAACAAGCAACGATTCATTACTTGCCACAGTTATTTACAAAGCGAAGTAAATATGCTTATGCACGTAGCAGATAGTTTTGGCTTTAAAATAAATACATTTACACATATACTAGAAGGTTACAAAATAGCCGATAAATTAAAGGCACACGGAGCAAACGCTAGCACCTTTAGCGATTGGTGGGCGTATAAAATGGAAGTGCAAGATGCCATACCTTACAACGGTGCGTTACTACACAAAATGGGTGTAAACACAAGTTTTAATAGTGATGATGCAGAGATGGCACGCCGATTAAACCAAGAGGCTGGAAAGGCTGTAAAATATGGTAATGTAAGCGAAGAAGATGCGTTGAAATTTGTAACACTTAATCCAGCAAAGATGCTACACTTAGATGCTAAAATGGGAAGTATTAAAGTAGGTAAAGATGCCGATGTAGTGCTATGGAATACCAATCCATTGAGCGTATATGCGCGTGCACAAAAAACATTTGTAGATGGTACACTTTATTATGATATTGCTAGAGATGCTCAATTACGTAACGATATAGCGTATGAACGTAATAGATTAATACAAAAATTAATTATAGCTAAAAATAATGGTACACCTGTAATAAAACCAATGCCTAAAAAACAATTGCTGTACGATTGCGAAAGCATAGAGCAGGATTATATGGCTAAGTAAATTTTATAAGTACATATCACATTTATCAATAAAAACACAACTCCTATTATGAAACAAATTACAATCTTATTTATAATCCTACTTACGCTACACGGTACGTTAATAGCGCAAACCAAGCAAACAGTATATACACATGCAACATTACACATAGGCAACACACAAGTAATTACCAATGGTACACTGGCTATTAAAAATGGTAAAATAATAGTAGCATCAACTACATATACACCACTAGCTACTGATAGTGTAATAGATGCTACTAACCAACATATTTATCCAGGTATTATAGCGCCGTTTATTACCTTAGGTTTAACCGAAGTTGATGCCGTGCGTAGTACTGTTGATTTTGCCGAAGCAGGAAATATTAACCCACACGTACGTGCGCAAATTGCCTATAATACAGATAGTAAAATAATACCTACCGTACGTAGCAACGGTGTGTTAATAGTACAAAGTACACCACGTGGAGGCTTAATAAGTGGACAAAGTAGTGTAATGAGTTTGAATGGTTGGAATTGGGAAGATGCTACCATAAAAGCTGACGACGGTGTACATATAAACTGGCCAAGCCTATTAGTACCAAGCGGTTGGAGTGAATTAGGCCCAACAGGTTGGGAGAAAAACAAAAATTATGAAACACAATTACAAACACTATCGCAGTTTTTGTATGAAGCTAAAGCGTATAATAAAACAGCTACTACTACTGTTAATAACCAAAAACTAAAAGCAATGAAAGGCGTTTTTGATGGTGATAAACGTGTATATGTATATGCTAATTCTGCCAAAGAAATAACCGAAGCTATAACTTTATTATTAAAATTAGAAGTTAAATATCCAGTAATAATAGGCGGTGCAGAAGCATATAAAGTACCCGAATTATTTACTAAAAATAACATACCAGTTATTATAGGGCGTACGCACGCATTGCCTTATAAGGAAGATGCAGATATATATGCCAACACTAAATTGGCTAACGAACTAAAAAATAAAAACATACTTTTTGCCATAAGTGATGAGGGCGATATGGAAGCTATGCAAGCACGTAACCTACCATTTCAGGCAGGTACAACGGTTGCATTTGGTTTAACTACTGAAGAGGCATTGCAAGCAGTAACATTAAATACAGCCAAAATAATGGGTATTAATGCAAATTATGGTTCGTTGGAAATAGGCAAAAGCGCTACTTTTTTTATAAGTACAGGCGATGCCTTAGATGCTAAAAGTAATAACGTAACTACTGCATATACCAACGGTTTGGTGGTTGATTTAAACAATCATCAAAAGGAATTATATGGTAAATATGCAACTAAATTTGGAGTGAAAAAATAATAGTTTGCGTTACATATTTTTTTACCTTTGAGTATATTACCAAATGGTATATTACCAAAAGGTATAATGGAAAATAACAATGAAAGACTCCCCATTTATATACGGTACTACAGTAAGTGTACACGCATTTACCAACAGAGAAGTAGAAACACAAAAACTACAAAGCAACTTACTTAATGGTATTAATACCATGCTTATATCGCCACGAAGATGGGGTAAATCATCATTGGTAGAAAAAGTAATACACAATATTAACAGGAAAGACAAAAAAACTAAAACTGTTATTATTGATTTATTTTCGGTAAGTAGCGAAGAAGAGTTTTTAGAATTATTTGCACGAGAGGTTATAAAAGCATCATCGAGCAAGTGGCAGGAATGGATGAGCAGCGGCAAAGATTTTTTTAGTAAACTAATGCCAAAATTAAGTTTGGGAATAGACCCTAATACGGATTTTAGTTTGAGTTTTGATTATGCTGATTTAAAGAAAAATAAAGACGAGGTAATGAACTTGCCCGAAACTATTGCCAAACAAAAAGGAATAAAGTTTATTATTTGTTTGGACGAATTTCAAAACCTAGCATTGTTTAACGACTATGTTAATTTTGAAAAAAAACTACGTGCATGTTGGCAACGCCATAAATCGGTAACGTATTGCTTGTATGGTAGCAAACGCCACATGATGACGGATATATTTAACAATTCCGCAAAGCCATTTTATAGATTTGGAGATATTATGTTATTGAATAAAATAGAGCACAAAAAATGGGTAAAGTTTATAACCGAAAGTTTTGAAAAAACCGATAAGAAAATAGAACCAAAAATAGCAGAAATATTACCGCAAGTAATGAAAAACCACTCGTGGTATGTACAACAGTTGGCGCATTACACTTGGAATATTACTCACAAAAAAGCAACATTACAAGATGTAGAAAACGCTTTAAAAGAACTGATACAAGCTAATACACCATTGTATCAAAAAGAAATAGAAACAATAAGTGTAACACAACTTAACTTATTAAAAGCAGTAGCCAAGGGCGAAGCACAACTAATGAGTACTGCGGTAATGCAAGGTTATAAGTTAGGTACACCCAACAATGTAAGTAAAAACAAAGCTATACTTATTAATAATGATGTAATACATGAGATAGATAACGTGTACGAATTTCTTGACCCAGCCTTTGAACTTTGGTTTAAAAAACAATATTTCAATAGTCCTTATTTAAGTTAAATTAATTATTCAATTTCCATTATACCTTTTGGTATATTACCAAAAGGTATAATGGAAATAAAACAATAAAAATAAATACTTTGTTACTAGAAAATACCAACATAGCACTACAGGCTATTCGTAGCCAAAAAACACGCACTGCAATAACTGCGCTAATTATAGCCATAGGCTTAATGGCATTGGTAGGCATCCTATCTGCCATTGACGCCATTAAGCAAAGTATAGCTAATAATTTTGCGGCCATGGGCGCTAACACATTTACCATACGTAACAGGGGTATTAATATTGGTGGCCCACACGATGTGGTACACAAAAAAGATATTTCGTTTGCCGAGGCAATGTTGTTTTGCAATAAATTTAATTTTCCACAAGCACAATCCTCTATAAGTTATGCTGCAAAATTTGATGCTACGTTAAAATACCTCAATCAAAAAACAAACCCCAACATACGTGTATTTGGAGTAAACGAAAATTATTTTGCAACATCGGGTTTAACAATTGAATACGGTAGAGGCTTTACTGCTACTGAGATAAATGGCGGCTATCCGCTAATAGTAATAGGAAGTGGCATAGCTAGCAAATTATTTGGCAATAGTATAAAAGCTGTAGCGCAAACGGTTAATGTAGGGAGTTATCATTACAAAGTAGTAGGAGTGTTGCAAAGTAAAGGTTCGGGCATGGGCTTTAGTACAGACAATAGCGTGTATATAAGTATTTATAATGCTCGCCAATACTACAACACAGGCACAGTAAGTTATACTATAAGCGTAATGACGCACAACATACAACAACTACCAGTTGCCATAAGCGAAGCTACAAGCGAGTTTAGACGCATACGTAAAGTACCTTTAAACAAAGAAAATAATTTTGATATAATTAAAAGCGATAGCCTAGCTTCAAAGCTAATGGAAAACATAAGTTTTGTAACATTAGCAGCTACTGTAATAGGTTTTATAACTTTGCTTGGTGCAAGTATTTCGCTAATGAATATAATGTTAGTATCGGTTACAGAGCGTACTCGCGAAATAGGTATTCGTAAAAGTATAGGTGCTACACCACAAGTTATTAAAGCACAGTTTTTAACCGAAGCCATTTTAATATGTTTGATGGGAGGTGTGGCAGGTATAGCATTGGGCGTAGCGATAGGTAATGCGGTATCGTTGGTGATAGGTGGTAGTTTTATAATACCATGGGTGTGGATAAGTGTAGGTTTGTTTTTATGTGTAGCAGTAGGTGTTATTGCAGGTTATTACCCTGCAGCAAAGGCATCTAAATTAGACCCTGTAGAAGCATTGCGCTATGAATAATTTATACCTATTATTGTAAAAATAAAAAAATCAATAACACTTTATGACCACAGTAGCGGTATGTATTCTTAATTATAACGGAGCAAGTATATTGCCCGCATTTTTACCATCGGTAATAGCGCATAGCGTGGGGCATACGGTGTATGTAATAGATAATGCAAGTACTGATGATAGTTTGCATGTGTTAGCCAATTACCCAAGCCTAAAAATTATAAAGAACGTAACAAATAAAGGCTTTGCAGGAGGTTATAACGAAGGCTTACAACAAATTACCGAAGATGTATATATACTCCTAAATAGTGATGTAGAAGTTACTCCTAATTGGATTGCGCCCATAATAAAACTTATGGAAAACGATGTTGCTATAGCAGCGTGTCAACCCAAAATTAAAGACTATAAAAACAAAACCAGTTATGAGTATGCTGGTGCAGCAGGCGGTTTTATTGATGCGTACGGCTATCCGTATTGCAACGGACGTACATTTAATAAAGTAGAAGAAGATACAAACCAATACAATACCAACTACGAAATAACTTGGGCTTGCGGAGCCGCATTGTTTGTAAAGCGCAATGTATATTGGGAAGTGGAAGGATTGGACGAGGATTTTTTCGCACACCAAGAAGAGATAGATTTATGCTTGCGTATTAAAAACTTGGGATATAAAGTTCAGTATTGTTATCAATCCGAAATATTTCATTTGGGCGGAGGTACACTAAACAAGAGTAATCCACGCAAAACATTTTATAATTTCAGAAACAATTTATTCTTACTTACCAAAAACGATTACCGTTGGTATTGGTTTTTGATAATTGCGCTACGTCTTGTGTTAGATGGTATTGCAGGGATTTTCTTTGCTATAAATGGTAGCCCTAAAGATTGTGTCGCGGTTATAAAAGCACATTTTAATTACTATTCGTTTTTTGCAAAAATGATGCGTAAACGAAAATTATTAAAACAAAAAACAGTAGTTAAATTGGGTACAAAGCCGTTTAAAAATAATGGAATACCCTTACCCTTTATGCAGTTAAGCAAAATAGTGTAATTACTAACAAAAGCGCCATTTGTTTGTTGAAAAAAAAGTAGTTAAACACAGTGCAAATCATTACTTTCGCACAACAATAATTAACTAATAATTTAAAACCAAAATAAATGAAATTTTTACGATTTTACATCTTGTACCGTTTGTACTTTGTAGCAGGGCTTATAGTAGCTGGAATATTTATATACCGTGCGCACGAGCATGTTACTGCAATATTATTTTTTGTAGCCGCCTTTATATCGTTGCTACTGTATTTTATGTTGGGTACAATGCGCATAGTGCAAGAGGCTGTACAAGAAAACGATATGGACAATGCCATAGTGTATTTAAGCAAAATAAAATATCCTAAATTGCTATTAAAACCAGTACGTTCGGCGTTTTATATGTTGCAAAGTAATGTAGCTTTAGTGAATAACGATTTTGAAAAAGCAGAAGCAGACATACGCAAAAGCATGGACTCAAAATCAACCCTACTAGGCGATACAGAAGGAATGAGTTATTTGCAATTGGCAACTATCTCTTTACAAAAAGGAAACAACAAAGAGGCACGTACCTACTTTTTACAAGCTATAAAATTTGGTTTGCCCGATAAAGAAAATCAAGCGGCAGCGTACTTGCAATTATCAGGATTGGAAATACAACGAGGACAAAATAAAATGGGTAAAATATATTTTGGGAAAGCCAAAGACTTAAAACCAAAAACGGCACAACTCAAAGATCAAATAGCACAAATGGACAAATACATGTCTCGTTTGCAAGGCTAGTAAATAAAGTTCCACCCCACCCTGCGGGCACCCCTCAAGAGGGGAAGCTAGACGGATAAGAAAATACACAACAGGCTTAAACTCCGCTCAGCCCCCGAACAATTACCACCCAATCAAGTTTTACAAAATACAGCATACATTATACAACTAAATAAAAATACAAATGAAAAAACTAACCCTATCAGCTTGCGTATTATCAGCATTAACAAGTGTTGCACAAACCAATAACTCGCCAGTGCTTATGGAAATTGGTAATAAAAAAGTTACCAAAGCCGAGTTTGAAAACATTTATCATAAAAACAATAAAGACAAAGCCACCGACAAAAAAACAATAACTGAGTATGTGGAATTGTTTACCAATTTTAAACTAAAAGTAAAAGCCGCTGAGGATATGGGTTTAGATACTTCGGCAACGTATAAAAGTGAATTAGAGGGCTACCGTAAAAATGTATCGCAACCGTATTTAACTGATAAAGAAGTAAACGAAAAATTACTTACTGAAGCCTACGACCGCACTAAAATGAACGTAAGTGCAAGCCATATACTTATAACTTGCGATGCCGCAGCATTACCTAAAGATACGGGTATAGCTTACAATAAGGTAATGGCATTGCGTGCACGTATATTAAAAGGCGAAAATTTTGGTAAAGTAGCACGCGAAAATTCGCAAGATCCATCAGCTAAAGATAATGCTGGCGAGTTGGGTTATTTTTCGGCATTACAAATGGTGTATCCGTTTGAAAACGCAGCATTTAATACCAAAGTAGGCGAAGTGAGTATGCCAGTACGTACTAAGTTTGGCTACCATATTGTAAAAGTAAACGATAAGCGCAACGACCCAGGAACAATAACTGCGGCGCACATATTAGTGTTGAGCAAAAAAGGTGCATCTGCCGAAGATAGCTTAAAAGCATTTGCCAAAATAAACGAAATAAACGACCGTATAAAAAAAGGAGATAAGTTTGCTGAGTTAGCAACGCAATACAGCGATGATAAAGGTTCGGCACGTAATGGTGGCGAGTTAGCTCCATTTGGAATAAACAGAATGGTACCCGAATTTGAAAATGCAGCTTTTGCACTTAAAAACGATGGCGATGTTTCTGCTCCATTTAAAACTTCGTACGGTTGGCATATTGTAAAACGCATAAGTGTAAAACCTGTTGCTGCTTACGCTGATATGAAAGCCGATTTAAAACAACGCATACAAAAAGACATGCGTTCGCAAAAAGGAAAAGAGTCGTTTATAGCTAAAGTAAAAGCAGAATATAAATTTACCGAAAACCTTAAAAATCGTGACGAATTAACCAAAACCATTGATACCAGTTTTTTTAATGGAGCATGGAAAGCGGCTAAAAAAGCAGCGAATATGAATAAGGTAATATGCACCTTAGCAGGTAAAAACTACACGCAAATGGACTATGCTACTTACTTAGAAAAACACCAAGGTAAAGGTATTAAGGGAAGCGAGCAACAAATGGTAACTAATAATTATACGCCATACATAGAGGCGTTGTGTACAGATTATGAAACTACACAATTGGCTACTAAATACCCTGAGTATAAAGCATTAATAGAAGAATACAAAGATGGTATATTACTGTTTGACCTTACTGACCAAAAAGTATGGAGCGCAGCCATTAAAGACAGCGTAGGCTTGCAAAAGTTTTATGATGCCAACAAACAAAACTATATGTGGGAAGAGCGTTACGAAACCGTTACTTACAAATGTAAGGATGCTAAAATATGCGAAAACGTAAACAAAATGTTAGCTAAGAAAAAAACAAACGATGAAATTCTTAAAGTAATAAACAAGGATTCGCAGTTAAACCTTTCTATAGACCGTGTAACGTACAAAAAAGGAGAAAATAAATCTGCAGATGCAGCAGCAAGTATTAAAATGCCTGCTACAATTAGCGAAAACAATATGTTTTATACTTGTGTTGTAGATAAAATATTGCCAGTAGCACCAAAAGCATTAAGCGAAGCGCGTGGTATTATTACTGCCGATTACCAAAACTTTTTAGAAAAAGAATGGTTAAAAGAATTACGTGCTAAGTATGTAGTAAAAGTAAACAAAGAGGTATTGGATACTATACAGTAGCTTTTATTATATCCCACGGTTTAAACCGTGGGATATGTAATTTGAATAAAAATGCCTACATTAGTATAAAAATAAGCAATCATGATTAAGACCACTATAACCCCAGAAAATAATAGCTATAATTTAATTATACCTAACAACTATATAGGCAAAAAAATAGAGATATTGTTTTATGCCTTAGATGAGCTTATAGAAGAACAACCTGCAAAAAAAACAATGGCAGATTTTTGGGGTAAATTATCTGATGCAACTGCTAACGATTTGCATAAAAAAACAACTGAAGGAAGATTATAATTAAACAAAAAAACATTGAAATTAAAACGCACATTTACAACTACATTACGCACCAACACGCCCGCAAAGCTGTTGGTGTTGTGCTGTATAACACTGGCTACAAGCTGTAGTTATTTTGGCAAAAGCAACGAACGTATATTAGCTACTGTTGGCAAAAACGATTTAACATTAACCGAAATGCAAGCCATACTACCCAATAATACCAAGGGAAATGATAGTGTGGAATTTGTAAAATCGTATGTGCAAGCATGGGTGCAAGAACAATTAATAGTACAAAAAGCCATTAACAACCTAAGTTCCAACGAACTTAATGTAGATGAACAAATAGAAAAATATAAAAATTCGTTAATAGTATATGCCTACCAACAAGCATTGGTAAAACAAAAATTGGACACGGTAGTTACACCACAAGAAATTGAAGCCTACTATAATGCACACGAACAAGATTTTGAACTAAAAGACAATATTATAA
>JBEBIC010000241.1:0-4205 GCA_040080595.1 Bacteroidia bacterium
GCTTTAAAATCTGTATTTTTATTTTCGTCAGCTAAGCGTTGATATTTGTCAGTTTGCTCAGTTAATATACTTTCTCTTTGTTGTAATTCTTCCGATTTTTCTTTGGCACGTAATAGTTCATTTTCCAATCCATTCAGCAACTCGTCCATACGAATACTTGAGGTGTCCGATAACGATTTTGCTCTATCAATAATGGCTTTGGGCAAGCCTATTTTTTCGGCTACGGCAAAGGTAAAGCTACTACCTGGCTTACCTACTTTAAGTTCAAACAATGGTTTTAAATTTTCGGGGTCGTAGCTCATAGCACCGTTTACCACACCCGATAGTTTTTCGGTTACTAATTTTAAATTAAGATAATGTGTTGTAACTACACCAAAACATTTTTGCGCATGAAACTCCTCCAGTATAGCCTCTGCCAAAGCCCCGCCTAACAAAGGGTCGGTGCCTGTACCAAATTCATCAATGAGTAGCAAGGTATCTTTAAACGCACGTTTTAAAAAATAATTCATATTGCGCAGCCTAGCACTGTATGTACTTAGCTCAAATTCTATGCTTTGTGTATCGCCCATATCTACCATTAAATGGTTAAATATACCCAACACGCTACTCTCGTGCACAGGCACAAGCATACCTGCGTGTAACATCATCATTATAAGCCCAGTGGCTTTCATACATATAGTTTTACCGCCTGCGTTAGGTCCACTTATTATGAGGAGATGTTTTTGCGGGTTTAATTCAAATGAAAACGGCACCGTTTTTTTATCCGAATTTTTGTTTTGTAAATATAATAATGGGTGATATGCTGTTACCAAATTTACAATACGTTCGTTGGTAACCGTAGGATACACGGCATTCATATCTACGGCTAACAATGCTTTGGCACGTGTATAATCATACACTGCAAGTAGGCGTTGGTGGTTATTAATAATAGGATAATACACACGTAATTTGGCACTTAAAACACGAAGCAAACGTATAATTTCTTGTCGCTCGGCGTGCTCCAAATTCATTACTTTGTTGTTGTTTTCAATAGCTTCGCTGGGTTCTATAAACGTAGCTTTTCCTGTTGATGACACATCGTGGTGTATGCCTTTTAATTGTGTTTTATACGAACTTTCTATTACCAATACTCTACGTTCGTTGCGTATGCTTTCGGTGGCTTCTTCGTGCAAGTAACCTAGCTTGCGATACTTGTTTATAAGGTGATTATATAGCTTATCTACCTCAGCACGTGCACGCTGTAAGTCTTTTCGTATAGTTGCCAATTCTTTTGATGCCGATGTGCGCACCGTACCATCTATGTCTATTATAAAATCTATTTCTTTGGCTATGTTGGGTTCATTTATGGCAAGCGTAAGCAACTCAAATAGCTGTGGATACTGCTTGTCTCGCAGTTTAAAAAAACTAAATATGCTTTCTATAACCTTGCATACCGTTTTTATGTTTAAGAAATCTTGTTCTTGCAACACACCATTGTCTATGCGTAGTAAGTTTAACTCACGTGTTAAGTCTATGTAATCCTGTGTAGGGAAAGCCTCTCCGTTACTTACTATGTTTTTAAACTCGTGGGTTTGTTGCAGTAGTAAATCTATCTTATCCCTGTTGTTGAGCAAGCGTACATTTTTAATGTATGCTTTACCCATTTTGCTAATGCAATGTTTTTGAATTTCGGTAAGTAGTTTATCAAACTCAAATACCTCAGGAATATTAGGAGGAAATACTTTCAATGTATAAAATTCTATTATACCGCAGGAACTGCGTTTTTAGCTAATTGTGCGGTTAGGTAATTAAAAAAATTGGTCAATGGTTTTTCAATCATTGGTTTCATAAACATATTTACCTCACCATCAAACACAAGTTGTAATGTACTGGTAGCATCGGTTACAGCGCATATATTAAATGTAAGGGTAAATGTAAACGGATTTTTATCGCCTTCGGATTGTGCTACAATAGTACTAGGAGCGTTGCTACTAGCTACTTTCATAGCTATGGTTGCCATACCATTAAGGTTATAACTACAATTATCGGCAGTACTTAACCATTGGCTAACTTGCGGAGGCATACACCCTTGCAGGTTATTCATATTAAGGCAATAGTCAAATAATTGTTGTGCTGATGCGTTGCTGTTTTCTATAGTACTGTTAATGATTAAGCTCATTGCAAATAGTGTAAAATTGTTAATGAATACGTGTTATATTTTGCACAAATATACGAGTATTAATTATACGTATTATACAAATAACATAGCTGAATATTGCCTTTATTCTTTTACGAACTTAGTATTAAAAGGATTTGAATAATTATTACTTTTAATGAAAATAGAGTCGGACATTGTACGCAAAAAGGCTATAATATATTGTTTTTCACGAGGCGAAAATTTACTTCCGCCAGCCTGTACAAATTCCATTTTATTATCAATAGTTGGACTTTTATGTAATCCATCACTATAAAAATTAATTACCTCTTCTAGCGTTCTAAATCTACCGTCGTGCATATAAGGCGCGGTAAATAATAAATTCCGTAATGATGGAATTTTAAATTTGCCATTATCAAATTTATTTTGAGTTATTTCTCCTCGCCCTTTATCAATAAAATTATTTACATCATCTACTGCATCAAGTCCATTGTTACTAAACTTAAATGTGGTTCCTAAAACGTCACCATCTGTTGTATGGCAATGTAAACAGTTTCCCCTTGTTTGATTATTTAGCAGTAAATAACCCTCATACTCGTCTTTTGTAAATTTATCTTTGTGGTAAAGTACATTATCGTATTTTGATTGATGAGAAATAAGTGTTTTAACAAATTGACTTAGAGAAATTACTATTTTACTACTATCAATATGCGTAGAATTAAATGCTTTTTTAAATAATTCCGAATACATTTTGTTAGCATTCATCTTATTTATTAACTCTTTCCATGTTGTATTCATTTCATTTTTATTAAACAAAGGATGTGAAACTTGCTCTTCTACGGTTTTAACTCTACCATCCCAAAACATAGCATTTGACCACATTAAATTGAATAAAGGCATGCTATTACGTTTTGTTTTAGTATTATTAACGCCTACACTAAAAGCATTGGGGGAGTCGCTAAATGCGTATTGTTGCTTATGGCATGATGCACAAGAAATTGTATTGTTATAACTCAATGTAGAATCATAAAAAAGATACCGACCTAGTTTAATTTTTTCATTGGTAAATGTATTTGAATTTACTATTCTTGGAAAAAAAATCAAGTTAGGAAAAGTATAAGTTGTGTTTTTAAGCACAAAAGCGGTAGTAAAAACTATACACAATATAAAAACAATTTTACGAATAAAACAATTATTCATTGCTTAGCGTTTAATAGTGATAGGGATACTTTCAGTTTGGAAGTTTGTTCTAATTTTTAATATATAATTCCCTTCGTTAAACTTATTTGTATCAAACCAATATCGAGTAGGTACATTTCTCCATTCTTTAATCAACACACCTGTAGTCGTATAAAGTTGCATCAATTCAATTATATGAAACTCATCTATAACTTTGGTTTCAATATGTATTAAATCGTTGGTGGGATTAGGAAATACGTTTATATATTTATTTAGTTTGTTTTCTTTAACAGGGTGAACATATGTAGCATGCCCTAAAATATTATCTATTAACCACCCCTCTCTGTTTGAGTCGACAAGTGAGTCCGATTTAAAATGATATCTTATTTCCATTGTATCATTAAAACTACTCATCCAAGATAAATTAAAACATAGCCAAACGTCTTGCCAAGCAGTATCTTTTCCTGTAAATGCGTATTCACCTGTAAGTAAGGTGTCAAAATTAGCGGTGTTAAATCCAAAGAAGTTATATACATACGGATTGTTAAACGCATTATTCCAAACCGAATCTTTTAACATTTTAAATTCTACAAATCCACCATCATGTTTATAAGTCATATCTAATTTTTGTTTCCATTGTATGCCTAATATACCAGAATTTCCCCAACCAGCTGTAGTAAAACTAAATATAGATGAATTATTAACAGGATAATTATTTACCGTATCAGTTACTATTGCATTAGGTAAAGTGGAGGCATTATTAAAGATAATTTTGTTAGGTTTTCCAATTTGCCAAATATTTGAAACATTTTGCGAATCTATTTTTATAATTAAATCGTTTACTGCTGGTATTGACGAGTCAAAATACTGACTATAGTACTGCCCTCTACTA
>JBEBIC010000242.1:0-4173 GCA_040080595.1 Bacteroidia bacterium
GCCCGATAAGCCACTTAATGATATAAACTTAGTAGAGCGTTCCATTAAGGAGCGTATCTCGGTAAGGGTTTCTAAATGTTTATTTTCGTTATTCATAATGTATGTATTAAAAGTGCTTTGCGATACAAAGTTAAAGATAATTTTAACATGGAAATTATTTATTTCAACAAAATTACAACGGTACAAGTTCAATAGCAGGCGTATAGTTATATGACTTTGTATTTGTGCCTATACATAGTACAATAGTTTAAATATATTGTGTTGTAAGTGTGTATTGCTTTATATTTATATACAGCACTATTTTTATTAATAAGTAACATTTATCACATAGTATTTAGTGAAAATTAGTTAGATTTGTATCATGAAAAAAATGATCATATACGTATTGCTTGCTACCATTGTGTTTCAGTGGTGTGGTAAGTTGTTGGTATATGTTAATTTTAAAATGCAACAAGATTATTACGCCAAAAATGAGTGCGTAAAAAAAGATATTGTAAACAATGATTGTGAGGGGAATTGTTGCCTTAAAAAACAACTCGCTGCCGAAGAAAAAAAAGCACCTACCTTACCCAATGTGCTCAAGCAAAAAACAGAACTACTGTTTATTACCGCTACACCTTTAGTAACCTTTAAAACCATAATAAGCTACAAACTACAACACCACACACATTACACTTATGTAATGCCTGCATGTGTTGTTAATGCCTTATTGCGCCCACCGCAGCAGGTGTAGTTTTACAACATTTATAGCATATTAATTTACTACACAATACACAACCAATAATGAAAAAATACATTATGGTATTATGTGCTGTGTGTATGTTAGTGCATAAAGTAGCGGCACAGTGCATGTGTAGCGCAAGTAACAGTAATACAACTTTTAATGATAATATGACTGCGAATAACCAAAACTATAATTGGGGGCTAAGCATAGGCACTACCAACAGGTGGTTTAAACCCATGTATATGCCACATACCGTAGGCGAAGTTACGCACCATCATGTAATGGAAAGTATTGCTTTAGCTTCAACGCAACACATAGCAGTAGCCTATAAGTTTAAGCAAGTAAATGAGTTAAGTATGAGCATTCCATACACATTTGCAACTACCAATAAAGCCAATACATACACTGGCTTTAACGATGTGCAATTATGGTATAACCGCTTAATACAACTTAACAACGTGCAACTTAAAGCAGGAGTAGGTGTAGAATTACCAAGTAATTTAACTCCTACTGCTTTAAGCTCGCAGGTTATATTAAGCTCAGGCTCAATAGACCCTATGCTTGCTATACGACTTAACTACTTTAAAAATAAATGGATTTGGAAATTTAACACCATTGCAAAATATACCACTACCAACAGCAGTAACAATAACTTAGGAAATTATAGTTACACCAGTGCAACAGTAGGGTATAAGCTAAACAATAATACATTGTGCGAAAGCACCGACAGTACTAAACAAAAAACAACTTGGATAGTATTTGGAGGCGTTAGCAACGATTATTTTGGCAAGCAATACGCATCAAAAACCACACTAGATAACACAGGTGGAGATATGCTATTGGGCAATGCAGGTGTTTCTATTACACATAAATTTATAGCATTAACTATACAAAGCACATTACCAATACACCAACAATGGATAGGCGAACAACAAAATATTTCGCTTGGCGCAAAAGCCACATTAGCAATTAATTTTTAATTTTAACTAAAATAAAAACATTCAAAATGAAAACATTTAAAATAATAACAGCCCTAACGTTAGTATCAAGTTTATTTGTAGCGTGTAAAAAGGAAACCGAGGAAGACCACGACCACACAACACCTGTGGCAACAACACCAGTAGTAACAACGCCTGTAGCCACTACAGGCGGTTTAACGTTTAAATTTACTAATAGCGTAGGTGTAAAACCAATGGTGCTTAATACCGATAGTTATGTAAACAATACTGATAGTTTTACGGTAAGCACATTTAATTATTTTATAAGTAACATAAAACTTACTGCTACCGATGGTACTGTATTTAGCGAAACCGAAAGTTATCATTTGCTCAAAGCAGATGACGCAGCATCGTTGCAATTTAGCTTTGCTAATGTACCCGTAAAAAACTATTCATCTATTACGTTTACGATAGGGGTAGATAGCTTACGCAACGTGTCGGGCGCACAAACAGGAGCGCTTGACCCTGCCAGTGGTATGTTTTGGACTTGGAACAGTGGTTATATAATGGCTAAGTTTGAGGGCTATTCTCCAAAATCTACCAATACTACTAAATTGGTAGAGTTTCATTTAGGAGGCTTTAAAGGCACTAACTCGGTATTAAAAACAGTAACCTTACCGCTTACTACCAATGCTACTATTACAGGAACTATAACACCAGTAGTAGAAATTAATGCTGATTTAGCAGAGTGGTTTGCGCCTAACGCTATAAGTTTTGCAATGACCAGTTCGGTAACAATGCCAGGTGCAATGGCTAAAAAAATAGCCGATAATTACGCTAATATGTTTACCGTTACTAAGGTTACTAATTAGTAAATATTTAGTTTTAAATACACATCAAATAATTATTTGATGTGTATTTAAAATTCGCAATCGTTGGACATTAAACGTAATTAGTATATATAACGCTATGAAAAATTTAAGTAAGTATATAACACTTTGTATATGTAGTGCTATATTATTTAATGCCTGTAAGAAAAAAGAAGACGCGCCTATTGTGGTAGAGCCACCAATATATAGCATTACGCCTATTATACCAAGTGGTTGGCCTCAGCCTGTGTATAATTATGCTAGTAATACACTGAGCGATGCAGGCTTTAAACTAGGGCGTAAATTGTTTTATGACGTGCGCTTATCGTCCGACAATAGTATATCTTGCGGTAGTTGCCACCAACAGTTTGCAGGCTTTGCTAATAGTGCCCATGGGTTTAGCCACGGCGTTAATAACACATTGGGAACACGTAATGCCCCAGCACTTTTTAATTTGAATTGGCATCCTTCATTTATGTGGGACGGTGGTGTTAATCATATTGAAGTGTTGCCATTAGCACCTATTACTAATCCTGTAGAAATGGGCGAAAATATGAATAGTGTTATTGCAAAACTAAGTACCGACAACGCATACCGCCAATTATTTACTGATGCCTTTGGCGATAATACCATTAATTCGCAACGTATATTTAGAGCTTTGGCGCAGTTTCAGGGGATGTTAGTTTCTTACAATTCTAAATATGATAAACACGCAAGAGGCGAATCCGATGGAGTATTTACCACATCTGAAGAAACTGGATTAACTATTTTTACGGCTAAATGTGCGTCGTGCCATACACCACCTTTGTTTACCGATTTTTCATTTCGTAACAATGGTTTGTCTTATAACACGGCATTAAAAGATAGTGGACGAGCTAAAGTTACAGGCTTAACTACTGATAGCCACAAATTTAAAGTACCCTCGTTGCGCAACATTAACGTAACCGCACCTTATATGCACGACGGTAGATTTACATCATTGGCACAATGCCTTAATCATTATGCAACAGGTGTGCAACATACCCAAAACTTAGACACGCTATTAACCAACGGAATACCGCTTACCGCACAAGACCAATTGGACTTAACTAATTTTTTAAAAACATTAACGGATAATGTTTTTATGAAAGATGAAAGGTTTAAAGACCCTAATTAATTTTTCAAACAATAACAAAAATTAACTAATTTTAACTAAACCAAAAAAACAATTAATAAAAATGAAACCAATAAAAACAGTAGCGCTAATAGCAGTAGCAACACTAGGAATAGTAGCCTGCAAAAAAAATGGAACAGGAGGTAAAGCTACAATAGCAGCCTTTCCACAACATCATGGTGTAAAAATATATGGTGCTACCGCTTATGTAAAATTTAACGCCACCGAATTGCCTGCCGATCCTACTACCAATTATGATTTAGAAATAGTGGCCGACAAAAAAGAAGAACATATACACATAGAGGAAATGTTACAAGGTAATTATTACTTCTATGTTACAGGCTATGACTCGGCAATAGCCCAAGTGGTAAAGGGAGGTATTCCGCTAAAAATTAAATACAGCGAACGAGCTAAAGAATTAGATATTAATATTCCTGTTGTAGAATAATAATTATAGTACGCTTTAAATTAAACCGCCCTCGTTAAATT
>JBEBIC010000243.1:0-4171 GCA_040080595.1 Bacteroidia bacterium
ATATAGCACAAATGGCCACTAAAATAAAATAATTGAAAAAATTTGTTAATAACTGTTGTGAATAAAAGTTTAAAGTAGTACTATTGCACAAGCAAAAAATAAAATTGCGCTTCAAATAGACTCAATTTGAAGTAAGCAAACGTATTGTCTTTGCCAACAAATAAAAGTTTAAAACCGTTGCTAAGTGCACAACACAGCGCAATAGGTGAAATATAAAAAATATAAGAATAACTAGCAATGAAAAGAACATTTCAACCATCACAACGCAAACGTCGTAACAAACATGGCTTCCGTCAACGTATGGCAACAGCCAACGGACGACGTGTATTAGCTTCTCGCAGAGCTAAAGGAAGAAAAAGATTAACTGTTTCTAGCGAGAAAACTCATAAATAATAACAGCTAAAACTAAGACATAATAATGTACGCAATAGTAGAAATAGCAGGTCAACAATTTAAAGTTGAAAAAGGTAATAAAATATATGTAAATCGCTTAGCTGCCGAAAAAGGTGCAAAAGTTGATTTTGAAAACGTGTTGTTAGTTGATAACGCAGGTGCAATTAAGTTAGGAGTTCCTACAATTGCTGGCGCTAAAGTATCTGCAACAGTTGTTGATCATATTAAAGGTGATAAAGTATTGATTTTTCACAAGAAACGTCGTAAGGGGTATCAAAAAATGAATGGCTACCGTCACTCATTTACTCAACTTACAATTGATTCAATAATCGCTTAATATTAATTATTAATAAAATTTTAAAAGGAAATGGCACATAAGAAAGGCGCGGGTTCCGTTAAGAACGGTCGCGATTCACACAGTAAAAGATTAGGTGTAAAAATATTTGGTGGTCAAGCTATCATTGCTGGTAACATTATTGTTCGCCAACGTGGTACTAAACACCACCCTGGTACAAACGTAGGTATTGGTAAAGACCATACTTTGTTTGCATTAGTTGATGGTACAGTAGTATTTAAAAAGAAAGCTGAAGGTCGTTCATTCGTATCAGTAGTTACTGCTTAATACTAATACCCAATTTGTTTTTATAACAAAAAAACACAATCCGTTATGCACACAGTGTATAACGGATTTTTTTTAAGTAAATTATTTAATTAACCAAAAAATGAAAGATAGTACCATTAACAAAATTATATGGGGAGTATCCATATTTGTATTTATAGTAGTGCTTTTACTTAATCGTAAGGTAATACCTGTAATAGCCGAAACACCTAAGTGGATATATACATTGCCACTCATCAACGCTTACTTAAACGGTGCGTGTAGCATATTGCTATTGGTTTCGCTGTATCAAATAAAGAAGAAAAATATTGAAGCACACAAAAAAATAAACTTAACCGCATTTATACTTTCGGCAGTATTTATACTATTATACATTCCGTACCATTACTTTGCTCCCGAAACACACTATGGCGGCGAAGGGGTTATGAAAAGCATTTATTTATTTATACTCGCATCGCATATTTTATTGGCAATAATAGTGTTTCCGCTTATACTTATGTCGTTTAATAGAGGCTTACAAATGCAGGTTGAAAAACACCGTAAATTAGTCCGCTTTGTATTCCCAATGTGGCTATACGTAACTATTACAGGCGTAATTGTATATATAATGATATATCCTTATTATCCGCAATTATAACATTTAAAACCAGTGCAAATGAACACGCAAACATTTATAATATTAGTAGCAATAGGACTTTTGGCGGGTTTACTAAGTGGTGTTATGGGCATAGGCGGAGGAATTATTATAGTACCTGCACTTATTTATTTTTTAAGTTTAACACAACATCAAGCACAAGGCATTAGTTTGGGGGTGCTTATAATGCCTGTAGGAATACTGGCGGTAATAAACTACTATAAAGCAGGCAACCTCAATTTTCAATACTCGGCATTTATTGCGCTTGGGTTTGTTGTTGGCGGATTTATAGGCTCAAAAATATCGTTGGGAATGAGCCAAGATGCCATAAAAAAAGTATTTTCGGTAGTGTTAATTGTTGTTGCCGTTAAAATGCTGATAGGTAAATAAAAAAAAACTTTACAAATGGGCTTAAAAAAACATTTTTAAGTCAAATAACTAATTATATTTGTTGAAATACACTTTATACAAAACAAACGCATTTTTTTTAAGATGATGATAACTAAAAATAAAATTATTATTGCTTCTGTTGTAGTAGCAATGAGTGCTGTAAGTACTGCAAACGCACAAAAAAACTTTAAGCAAGAAGCCGACAATATGTTTGCAGGCTACCAATATAACTCAGCAGCAGAGTTATACAAAAAAGCATATGCTAAAGAAAAACGTAAAGATATAAAAGCGGAAGAGATATTTAAAATAGCTGAATGCTATCGTAACGTACACGACACTAAGCAAGCAGAGTCGTGGTACAGCAAAGCTATTGAAGCTAAATACCCTAACCCAAAAGCGGTATTGTATTTGGCAGAAATGATGAAAGCCAACGAAAAATACGCTGAAGCCATAGTGCAATATAATGCGTACAAAGAATTAGCGCCTGGAGATAAAAAAGGAGAAGAAGGTGCTAAATCATGCGAATTGGCTCAGAAATGGAAAGATAAACCATCTCGCTATGCAGTAGCTAACGAAACTCAAATAAATGGTGCTTCGTCGGACTTTAGCCCAATGTATGCTGATAAAAAATATAATGAAGTGTATTTTACATCAACTCGTGAGGGTGCTACGGGAGCAGTGATAGATGCTATTACTGGAGGTAACTTTAGTGATGTATATACTGTAAAACGTGATAAAAAAGGAAAATGGAGTACCGCTACACCACTAGGTGTTGAAATTAATAGCGCACAAAACGAAGGTTCGGTGTTTTTAAACAACAAAGTAAGTACTATGTATTTTACACGTTGCCCTATTGTAAAAAAGAAAAATATGGGTTGCCAAATACTTTCATCGGAGCGTAAAGGTATGGACTGGGGCGTTGCAACAGTTGTTCCTATAGCAGTGCCCGATACTATTGCGGTTGGACATCCTGCATTAACTCCTGACGAATCTAAACTGTTTTTTGCAAGTGATATGGCTGGCGGACAAGGTGGAAAGGATATTTGGATGGTAGAGATAGACAAAAAAACAAAAACTTGGGGTACACCAGTAAACTTAGGCCCTACTATTAATACGGCTGATGACGAAATGTATCCATTTGTGCACGATGATGGTACATTATACTTTGCATCAAGCGGGCACTTAGGTATGGGTGGTTTGGATATATACAAAGCCGAAAAATCGGGCGATAATTTTACAGGAGTAAGTAACTTACGTTACCCTATAAACTCTGCGGCCGATGATTTTGGTATTGTGTTTGAAGGCAAAAACGAACGTGGATTCTTTACCTCAAACCGTGAAGGCGGTAAAGGCGACGACGATATTTATAGCTTTAACTTACCAGCATTACTACACGTAACACAAGGTGTAGTGCGCGATGTAGATACACAAAAACCAGTAGCTGGGGCTAAAGTTAAATTAGTAGGTAGCGATGGTAGCACGGTAGAATTAACTACTGATGCAAACGGTGTATATAAGTTTGATAAAAACGGTACTGAGCAGTACGTTAAACCTAACGTTACGTACCAAATATACGCATCAATGGATAAGTTTTTTAACTCTGATAAAGTACGTTTTACAACCGTAGGCGATGAAACTTCTAAAACATTTGACCAAGCATTAACCCTAAAATCTATTGCTAAACCTATTGAGTTACCTAATATATTTTATGACTTAGGTAAAGCCGAATTGCGTCCAGAATCAATGGTTTCGTTAGATGGATTGGTATTTACATTAAACGAAAATCCAGGCATTACTATTAAATTAGGTTCGCACACGGATTCGCGCGGCGATGATAAGAGTAATCAGGCATTATCTCAAGCACGTGCACAATCGGTTATGGATTACTTAGTATCTAAAGGTATTGAAATAGAGCGTTTAACTGCATTTGGTTATGGTGAAACTGCTCCTAAAACATTAGCTACTAATTTAGTTACTGCTGCTGGACTTACTATACCTGCTGGAACTGCTTTAGTTGAAAAATATATCTTAAAATTAAAAGTTAAAGAAGATCAAGAAGAAGCGTTCCAACAAAACAGAAGAACAGACTTTTTGGTATTAACAACTAATTTTGTTAGTGCTAAAATATAAGTAAA
>JBEBIC010000244.1:0-4169 GCA_040080595.1 Bacteroidia bacterium
GCTTGTGTAAACACAACAAAACTCATGATAATAATAGCTAATAGTATAATGTGTAGTTCCAGTTTGTTTTATAAAAACAGATTGCCACTACATAGGCTATTTTTTTTTACAAAGCCTTAGTTTACTACACTTACATCATCAACAACGAACTATCTCCGTAACTAAAAAAACGATACTCGTTAGCTATAGCGTGGCTGTACATACGTTTCCAATCATCACCAATAAAAGCCGAAATAAGTAGTAATAGCGTACTTTTGGGCTGATGAAAATTAGTAATTAATGCACGTACTATTTTAAACTCATAACCAGGCGTAATCATTATTTGTGTTTTGGCAACTAACTCCTGTAAGTTATGTGTGGTACAATAATCAACCAATGCTTGCAATGCTTGCGCAGTGGGTATAGCGTGCATGGTTTTATATTCCCATTGCGTTAGGTAATTAGGTGTTTCGCCATTGGCACATTTAACACCTAGCCAATACATACTTTCCAGCAAGCGACAACTTGTAGTGCCTACTGCCACCACAGTTTTGGAGGTAGTGAGTATGTTTTTAATTAAGATTTTAGAAATAATAAGTTCTTCGGCGTGCATAGCGTGTTGGGCTGCATCGTCTGTTTTAACGGGCATAAACGTGCCTGCACCTACGTGTAATGTAGTGTGTGCGCATTCTATACCTTTGTGTGCCAATGCCTGCATAACAGCGGGCGTAAAGTGCAAACCCGCAGTGGGCGTGGCCACCGAACCATTGGCCTGTGCATATATAGTTTGATAAGTTATTTTATCGCTTTCTATTGCACTTCGTTTTATATAAGGTGGTAATGGAACTTTGCCAAATGTTTCTATAATGTGTGCAAATGTATCAGTCGTATTCCACGAAAGTGTAACGGTAATATGTGTAGGGCTTACTGTAGCCAATTGCGCTGTAAGTACTGTATTACCAAGCGTATGCGACAGTGTTGGTGTTTTAAATTTTTTAAGATTACCCACCAAGGCCACACATGTTACAGTAGTGGTAGTTTGCATAAAGGTAGCCATATCAGTAGGGGTGGCAGGTTCTAATACAAACACTTCTACTACCGCACCTGTAGGTGTTGTAAAATGCAAACGTGCATGTATGGTGCGTGTATTATTAAACACCAATAGTGTATCGGCATCTAACCAATTAGCAACGTTGCTAAACACATCGTTAATAAGTTCGCCTTTGTTGTACACGAGTTGCTTGGCGCTATCGCGCGGGTTAGCGGGTGCGTAGGCTATGCACTCGTTAGGCAATTCGTAATTGTATTCGTTAATATTTATAATTGGGTTCACTGTTTTGTTTGTTTTTATTGAGGCAAGGCTATGTTTGTTTTTATTGAGACAAGGCAGTGCCTTGTCTCTACGCATGATGGAATTGCGAGGCGTGTATTATATTGTATAATTAATGATAATTATTATTTATCCGCACACGTTTGGCATTAAACGTAATACGTAATTTTTAATTCGTAATTAATTTTTACCAATGATACGCATCATCGTTTATCCATTTACCTTGGGTACGCATTACTTGCTCTATAACGTCGCGTACGGCACCGTGTCCGCCCTTTTGTATGCTAACGTAGTTACATATTGCACGCACTTCGTGTACTGCGTTGTGCGGGCAGGTTTTGGCAGCTACTTGTAGTAACACTGGGTAGTCGGGCAGGTCGTCGCCCATGTATAATACTTCGTTGTGGGTTAAGCCACGTTCTGTTATATAATCGGTATATACACTTAGCTTATCGTAGGAGCGCAAATACACATCGGTAATGCCCAACATTTTCATACTATCTACCACATAAGCCGATGCACCGCCTGTAATTATAGCTACGTTATATCCTTGTTTTACGGCGTGTTGCAAGGCAAACGAATCTTTGCTATTCATGTTTCGCAAAAACTCTCCCTGCGCCGTCATTAGTACATTTCCGTCGGTTATTACACCATCAAAATCAAAAATAAAAGTAGTTATGTTGTTAAATATTTGTTTAATATTCATAGCTGTATTAGGCGTTTATAGTGGGTTTGTAGCCACTTTTGTTTAATATTAAGTTAGCATCGTTTATTAGCATTAGCTCTTGTAATGTTACGTTAGGATTATTTTTCATATAGCTACGTACTATTTGCCAACCTAACCAGTTACCTACTCTACCAGGACTTTCGCGCGGTAAGCCTGTGCTAAATGGTGCTTCTTTGGTGTATTTAATTATTTCTTTGTAGTGGGTATTAAAAAACAATTTTTTGTTTACAAAGTATTTCCATACTTCGCTTTCGTTTTGTGCTAACCATTGCATGTGTTGTGCGCTAAATGCTATTTTGCTAGAGTCTTGCATTTGTGGAAACACATTATCCATAAAATACATTGTTTTGCCCTCTTGTATTATAAAATGCAGTAAATCTTCTTTGGGTAATTTTTGTTCAAATTCGGTACTTATCCACGCCCGCATAGCATCGGGGGCTATAAGGTCGGGGCGCATCATAGCCGTTTTGTAATTGGGGTAAGTAAGCATTTTGTAGTACTTACAATCGGCTCCTAAAAACATATCCAAACCTATGGCAAGTACACTATCAGTAGTTACTACGGCGTAATTAAAACCACTAAACATATAGTATATACTCGGAATGTTTTTGGTAGGATATAATTGCTTATAGTTTTTAAATGCAGCAGTTAGTTGTGCGGTGTAAGGGCTTACATCGGCATATTTTTTTTGTTCAAACGCATATACTTCCCTAATGGTAGGATCGGTTATAAAACTGTTAAAGTAGGTAGTAAACCCCTCTTTGTTGTACGTACTTATGTTTAAAATACGAGCAGTATATAAGTCAAAAAATTTACCATACTTACGTGCCAAAGCGGTTGTTTTTACAGTAATATCAGCCCTTTTAATATCCAATACTTCTTTGTCAAAACGCTCGGTTGTTAAGGTTAATTGTAGTTCTTCGGCTTTGGCTTCATCTACTTTTATAATAACTTTTTGGTTAGCGTTATTATTGCACGAGTTACAACCTGCTAACAAAGTAAGGGCTGCAAGAGCTATGGTTAAGTTTAATGTATTTTTCATAGGGGTAAATGTAGGTATTGTTAGCACAACCTACTACATTTGCACACAAATAATATATACACATACCCATGTTAAAAATAGCACTAGCCCAACTTAATTTTCAAGTGGGAAATTTTGAAAGTAACACACAAAAAATAATAGATACACTACAACAAGCCAAACAACAAGGCACTGACTTAGTAGTATTTTCGGAACTTTCGGTGTGTGGTTATCCTGCACGCGATTTTTTAACCTACCCACATTTTATACAACAGTGCTACAAAAGCATAAGCCTTATAGCTGCGCAATGCCACGGAATATCTGCTATTGTTGGCTCTCCAAGCCCCAATACAATTATTGCGGGTAAAAATATTTACAATAGTGCCTATGTTTTAGTTAATGGTAAAGTACAACATATTATAAATAAAAGTTTATTACCTACCTACGATGTGTTTGATGAGTACCGCTATTTTGAATCCAACACCAACGATTTTAATTGTATTGAAATTAATGGTGTAAAAATAGCGCTAACCGTGTGCGAAGACCTATGGGATGTGGATTTGGACAAAATGTACAAACAAAACCCTATGGACGAATTAGCCAAACAAAGCCCTGACATTATGCTTAATATTGCGGCATCGCCATTTAATTACGAACACCGAGAAGACCGCTTGCGCGTGTTTAAACTCAATTGCGAAAAATATAATTTACCACTGTTATACGTTAATCAAACAGGTGCGCAAACCGAACTTATATTTGACGGAGGATCACTAGCCCTGGATAACAAAGGAAATGTAATACAAGAGTTAAATTATTTTGAAGAGCATGTCGCTTATTTTGAATTTGAAAACGCAGTCATAACACCCTTACAAACCAACAGTAGCAATACACACAGCGCTATTAAAATAGCACGCATACACGATGCACTGGTGTTAGGTATAAAAGATTATTTTGCAAAATTAGGTTTTACCAAAGCTATACTTGGGCTAAGTGGCGGTATTGACAGTGCTTTGGTAGCGGTGCTTGCTGTACGAGCATTAGGAAACGAAAATGTAAAAGTGCTATTATTACCCAGCCAATACAGTAGCGAACATAGCATAAACGATGCGTTA
>JBEBIC010000245.1:0-4159 GCA_040080595.1 Bacteroidia bacterium
ATACACAATGTGTATAGGGCGTTTTACTATTTAAACTTAATTATATATTATGCTTTCATTGCGCTTAATACCGCATTCATAGCACGTACAGCATCTGCACTTTTGTTAAATGCAGCTTGCTCATCAGCAGTAAGTTTAAAATCAACTATTGATTCCCAACCGTTTTTACCAATAATAACAGGTACTCCAAGGCAAATGTCTTTTTGTCCGTATTCGCCATCTAAGGCTACACAGCACGTGTATAGGCGTTTGTGGTCGTTTAATATACTATCTACCAATGCAGCTACTGCAGCACCTGGAGCGTACCAAGCACTTGTACCCAACATAGCGGTAAGCGTTGCACCACCTACCATAGTATCAGCCGATACTTTAGCAAGCGCATCAGCACTTATCATATTGCTTACTGGCACACCATTATAAGTAGCTAAGCGTGTAAGAGGTATCATTGTAGTATCTCCGTGTCCGCCTATTACGTAGCCTTGCACGTCGTTAGCAGGTACGTTTAATGCTTGCGATAAGTAGCATTTAAAACGAGAACTATCTAATGTACCGCCCATACCTATGATACGTTTTTTGTCGATACCACTTTTTTGTAAAGCTAGGTAAGTCATCGTATCCATAGGGTTACTCACTATTATTATAATAGCTTTAGGCGAGTGTTTTAATATATTTTCGGTTACGCCCTCTACTATACCAGCATTTATGCCTATAAGTTCTTCGCGGGTCATACCTGGTTTACGAGGAATACCGCTTGTTATTACTACTACATCGCTATTAGCAGTTTTGCTATAATCGTTGGTGCTACCAGTTACACGACCGTCAAAACCGTTAAGTGTAGCGGTTTGCATCATATCAAGTGCTTTACCTTCGGCAAATCCTTCTTTAATGTCTAATAATACTATTTCGCTGGCTACTTTGCGGTATGCCATTACATCGGCACATGTTGCGCCTACATTTCCTGCTCCTACTACTGTTACTTTCATGTTTGTTTATTTTTTTTAGAGGGTTAATTGTTATTTATTTTTATTAGCACAAAATTAATTTATTTACAAATACAAACGTACTTTTAACCATTATTTAAAACAACATTAATTTACGTTATAATTCTTTATATGTTTCTATTTCAATTTTTGATAAGTACCTCATGGTGGTTCTTGCTATTGTGCGCAGGAGTAGCGTTTGCGGGTACATACGTGCTATATTATTTTAGTACAGATGATGCACAAACGCCATTATTAAAAAGAATATTGAGTACCCTACGCTTTGTGGTATTGTTTGGTATAGCGTTTTATTTGCTCCAACCGCTCATTAAAACGCTCCAACGCACCATACAAAAACCAATAGTAGTGGTAGTGCAAGATAATTCTGCATCGCTATTAAAATATACCGATAGTAACTATGTACGTACTGTTTATCCTACCAAAATAACTGAGCTCATTAATGCGCTAAGTGCTAAGTACGATGTAAAAACAATGAGTTTTGGCGCAACTACTACTGACGATTTGCCATTTAATTTTACACAAAAACGTACCAATATAAGCGCCGCACTTAAAGACATAGATACCAAATACAGTGGCTTAAACGTAGGAGCGGTAGTGCTTGCAAGCGATGGTAATTATAACGCAGGTGCTAATCCATTGCAGCAAGCGGGAGTTATAAAAGCACCATTTTACACCCTATTAATAGGCGATACTTTACCCAAAGTGGATGTAGCCGTAACCAATGTTACGCACAATAGCACGGTGTATTTGGGTAATAATTTTCCGTTGCAAGCACAGCTTAACGCATTACAATTGCAAGGAAGTAGCGCAACAGTTACCGTAAGTAGCAATGGTGTAACTGTGGCACAACAGGCGTTAAATGTGGCAAGCAACGATTATTATACCAGTATAAATTTATTAGCCAAAGCCACCAAAGTAGGCAAGCAAGCGTTTGATGTGGTCGTAAAATCATCAAAAAAAGAAACGAATACTGCTAATAATAGGTTTACGTTTTATGTTGATGTTATTGATAGCCGACAAAAAATACTACTACTAGCAGCACAACCACACCCTGATGTTGCTGCGTTACAGCAAGCATTAAGTAGCAACGAAGCCTACGAGGTTACGGTAAAAATGGTAGATAAATTTGACTATAATTTTAATCCGTACAACTTAGTGGTGCTACACCAATTACCAAGCGCCACGTTTACCAATATGGACGGGCTTATAAAAGGAATAGCAGCAAGCACTACATCGCTCTTGTATGTGATAGGAGCGCAAACACAAATGAATAATTTTGCGCAGTTAAACTCAGGAGTTTCGTTGTTGCAAAACCGTAATTTAGTACAGGAAACCGAACCTGTATATAATACCGATTTTGCACAATTTACGCTAGACGCAAGCACTAAAGAAGAGTTGCAAACGTGGCCTCCTTTAAATGCTTTTTTTGGTACATACCAAGTAAATGCTGATATGAATGTACTTATAAAACAAGCCATAAACAATGTTACTACTAATTATCCATTAATAACAGTAGGACAAAGCCAAGGTAAAAAAACAGGTGTAATAGTAGGAGAGGGGCTATGGCGTTGGCGTATGGCTAATTATAAAGCTAAAGAAAACACAATTGCATTTGACGAAATTATAAATAAAGTTGTGCAGTTTTTGGCTGTAAAAGAACAAAAGGAAAACTTTAAAGTTATTTGTCCGCAATTGTTTTTTGAGGGCGATGCTATAATCATTGATGCGGAGTTGTATAACAATGCGTTTGAGTTGATAAACGATAATGAGGTGAGTTTACAAGTAACCGATGCGGCACAAAAAAAATACAATTATACATTTAGCAAAAACGATAAAAGTTATACCGCAAACATAGGACAATATGCCCCAGGAAACTACAACTACGTGGCTTCGGCAATGTATAACAATAAACCCTATACACGCAAAGGCAGCTTTACTGTGGCTACAATAAATGCGGAAGACAATGTAATAAATGCCAACACTACACTTATGCGCCAGTTGGCCACACAATCGGGCGGACGAATGTACACCGCACAAACTACCGATGCGCTAAAGGAATTATTAATTAATCAAAAAGAATTATCATCGGTTAGTTATAGCGAGCGCACTATTGACGATTTTATTAATTACAAATGGCCTTGCTTGTTGCTCATACTGTTACTTGCCATAGAATGGTTTGTACGCAAACGCAATGGTTTGTATTAAATTATAAATAGATAAGTTAAGATGAATGTTAAAATAGAAATACCCGAATATACAACTGTAAATGGTTTTAGATATAATTGGGAGCTTGGTTTTGAAATTAAAACTAAAGTAGATAATGGTTTAATTACTATTTCTGCAAATAAAGAAGGATTAGTATCATTAGCTAACCATCTACTTAATTTAGCACAAGAAAATATTCCTTCAAAATTTCATTTACATCTAGATAATTCTAATTCATTAGAAGTTGGTTCTGTAGATTTAATTATCGAAAAAACATAATTTAAATTATCACTTCATTAAGTCTTACTATAATATAATACAAACAGCCACCCAGTCAAGCCTTACAGAATACATAATATAAGTAACCACACAATACAACATACATCAAATAAACAAAAACCAATGACCCCACAACTCGTAAGTGAATCGCACACCGTAACCACCGAAATAGTACTACCCAATGATACCAATACACTTGGTAACTTATTTGGCGGACGCTTATTACAATGGATGGACGTAACCTCTGGCATAGCCGCACACCGCCACTGTAAGCGTGTGGTAGTAACCGCAAGCGTTAATAATGTAGCGTTTAAGCATTCAATAAAGCAAGGAAGTATAGTAACTATTGAAGCTAAAGTTTCGCGTGCATTTGCCACCAGTATGGAAGTATTTATAGATGTGTGGGTAGAAGACTACGTAACAGGCGAACGCACCAAAGTAAACGAAGCCATATATACATTTGTAGCGGTAGATCAAAATGGCTCGCCATTGCCTGTACCTGAGGCAATACCCGAAACAGAGTTGGAAAAAGAACGCTACGCTAGTGCACTGCGCCGTAGGCAGCTTTCGCTTATATTGGCTGGTAAACTTAAACCTAAAGACGCTACTGAACTTAAAGCATTATTTGTTTAACTCACACAACAAAAAAGCGTTGTACTACTTTAGTACAACGC
>JBEBIC010000246.1:0-4155 GCA_040080595.1 Bacteroidia bacterium
CTGAATTTATTAAGCACTCATATAAAATAAACACCACCAGAAATGTCCACTTGAACTAAACGTATCTAAAAAAACACCAGAAATGTCTATTACACCTAATTATGTACTGAAATTAATAGTAGATACATGTGCAAAAAAATAAGTAAATTTTATAAACACACAAGCCACGAGGCTTGCGGTAGCGCAAAGTTGTCTATACACGTTGGGTACTAAATTTGAACTTTGATGCTTTCTAACCCCCTCGCTAGTTCTCGCAAGTGTTCCATAAATATGTTTTACTTAACAATAAAGTCCCAAGTGCCTCCATTACTACGTTTGCTCTCCGCAATAGCTTAACACTTGAAACAGCACTATAACCAAATAAAAAACCCCTCATCTAATACTATAGCTAAGCTGGAGGTATGATGAGTAAAATTGTTTTCTGAAATTTAATTTTTTAGTGTATGCGGGTTAAACAAATTTCTTTTTTGATAGGAGCTACTATCATTGGAAATTTTTCTACTACTACGCTACTTGTGTCCAAACCAAAGGCTTTTTCTTCGGGTAAACTCAATTCTTTTAGCATAAAATAAATGTTTAGTATTAAGCGTTCCATAAACGGTAATTCGTTTTCGTTAGATAAGAATTTCTCTATTACCACAAATTTAAAATCGCCCACTACATTGTTTTTGTTCAACGATTCGTAACGGCTCGTAATATCTACTTCGCCATTTTTAACCATGTCCTGCACTACCTTGCGAAACATAAGATTAATGCGTGGTTCTACTCTAAATCCTAAACGGAAATCAATACGTATTAAGTCGTCTTTTAGCAGTTCAGTAACCTTGTATTCCATGGTATATGGGCTATCTACCACATCTACGTGTACAAACCAATATATATCGGCACGCTTAGGTTGGCGCTGCATCATAGAGTAAATAACCTTACTTTCTATTTCGTTTTTGCGGTTAGCACTGGTTAAATATACCAAGTGTGTAGCGTATTTGGGTATTGATAAATCGGTACTTAAATCTTTTATATGTCCGTAGTAAGTATCCACTTCGTTAAACTCTACATAACGGTTGCGTATTTTACGTGCTTTAAACCATACATACATTACCAATACAAGTATAAGTGCAATGCCTAACGTTACGTTACCGCCTTTTTCAAATTTACTTAAATTGGCTACCAAAAAAGCAAGTTCAATAGTTGCAAATACTCCTCCTAACAATACTATAAACACTAAGTGTACACGTTTTATAAACAAGTAATAGCACATAAGCAAGGTAGTCATAAGCATACATAATACTATACTTAACCCATACGCACCCTCCATAGCCCCCGATTCTTTAAAGTATAATGTAATGCCTATGCAGCCTGCAAGTAGCATCCAGTTTACGCTTGGTATGTATAGTTGTCCTTTTACATCGCTTGGATATACAATTTTAAATTTAGGCCAAAAGTTTAAACGTATAGCCTCGTTTATTAATGTAAACGAACCGCTTATTAATGCCTGCGATGCAACAATAGCAGCCAATGTAGCTATAATTACACTTGGTATATAAAACCATGTAGGCACTATACTGTAAAACGGATTAGGGTTGGCTAAGTCCACCAATTTTTGTCCTTGATGGTTTAGTAAATATGCTCCTTGCCCTAGGTAATTGAGTATTAGCGCTAGTTTTACAGCTATCCAACTCATGCGAATATTATCTCGTCCGCAATGTCCCAAATCGCTATACAATGCCTCTGCCCCAGTGGTACAAAGGAATACAGCACTTAATAACCAAAAACCATTAGGATAATTAGCTAATAAATTATACGCATAATAAGGGTTAATGGCTTTAAACACCGAGGCATCGTTACACATAATAGAACTTACACCCAATACAGCAAGCATACCAAACCATACCACCATTACAGGCGCAAAAAACTTACCTATGATAGTAGTTCCAAACTGTTGTACTACAAATAATAATGTAATAATAGCGATAACTATACCCACCGTAGGTATGTTGTGGTAGAGAGGCTCTAAGCCCTCAATAGCTGATGCTACTGATATTGGAGGGGTAATAATACCATCGGCAAGGAGTGCGCTACCGCCAATAATAGCGGGAAACATAAGCCACTTGCCACGCTTACGCACAAGTGCGTAAAGTGAGAATATGCCGCCCTCGCCTTTATTATCTGCACGTAGGGTTATAATTACGTATTTGAATGTAGTTTGTAAAGTAAGTGTCCATATTATACACGACAAGCCTCCCATTATTAATTCGGGGGTAATAATAGACTCTCCAACTATGGCTTTGAGCACGTATAATGGCGATGTACCTATATCACCATAAATAATTCCCATGGTTACTAATATGCCTGCTGCTGTTAGTTTGTGGTAATGCCCACCTGCGGTTGCCTTAGTTGTGCTCACTATTTGTTTTTTAGGTTAATTTAAAGGTGTAAAAGTAAAGGTTAATTTACTACCACAAAATAAATTTTGTAGAGAATAAATGTATTCTTATCAAAAACTAATAAATGCGTGTAAATTTGAGCAATTATTAAAACCGTAAACTATCCAAATGAAAATAATAACGTATAATCTTAATGGCATACGTGCTGCTATGAGCAAAGAATGGCTTACGTGGCTAAAAGCTACTGATGCTGATGTAGTGTGCATACAAGAAACTAAAGCACAACCCGAACAAATAGACACAGCTGCCATAGAAGCATTGGGCTACCATTGCTACTATTATAGTGCGCAAAAAAAAGGCTATAGTGGCGTGGCTATACTTAGTAAACAAAAACCATTGCACGTAGAGTATGGGTGCGGTATAGCTGCTTACGATTTTGAAGGGCGTGTACTGCGTGCCGATTTTGAAACCTGCTCAGTAGTAAGTGTGTACCACCCAAGTGGCAGCAGTGGCGATGAACGCCAAGTGTTTAAGATGCAGTGGTTGCAAGACTTTCAAGCATACGCCTTGGATTTAAAAACCAAAATACCTAACCTTATAATAAGTGGCGATTACAACATTTGCCACAAAGCAATAGATATACACAATCCAAAATCAAATGTAAATACATCGGGGTTTTTGCCCGAGGAACGTGCTTGGTTTGATGATTTTGTGGCGTCGGGTTTTGTAGATTCGTTTCGCCACCTTAACGACGAACCGCACCACTACTCGTGGTGGAGCTACCGAGCAGGCGCACGTGCCAAAAACTTAGGTTGGCGTATTGATTATAATATGGTAACAGAAAACCTTGCTGATAAAATAACACGTGTGGCTATATTGCCCGATGCCATGCACTCTGACCATTGCCCTGTATTGTTGGAAATAAACGTATAAGTTAATTACGAATTAAAAATTACGAATTACGGTTGTTCTTTACGAATTAAAAAAATATAGATAATAATTATTCTATATTTAATTACGAATTACGGTTGAACGTAATCTTTTATTCTTTTATCAAATTCATTACTCCTAAAAAAAACTTTAACACGTGATAAACAAACGTAAAATATTTAACGACCCTGTATATGGCTTTGTAAGCATACCCAACGAACTAGTGTTTGATTTGATAGAACACCCGTACTTTCAGCGTTTGCGCCGTATTAAACAATTGGGCTTAACACACTTGGTGTACCCAGGAGCGTTGCACACCAGGTTTCATCACGCATTGGGCGCTATGCACTTACTTACACAAGCCTTAGAAACCCTTACCTACAAAGGCGTTGCTATTACGCCTGAAGAAAATGAAGCGGTAACTATAGCCATACTATTGCACGATATTGGTCATGGGCCATTTTCGCATGCGCTGGAACATAGTATTGCCAAGGGAATGCACCACGAGGAACTTTCGTTGCTATTTATGCACGAGCTTAATGCACAGTTTAATGGTAAACTTACGCTTGCTATAGAAATATTTACTAACCAATATCATAAGCATTTTTTACATCAATTAGTGTCGAGCCAATTGGATATGGATAGACTGGATTACCTAAGCCGTGATAGTTTTTTTACGGGCGTAAGCGAGGGCACAATAAGTAGCGAACGTATTATAAAAATGCTTAATGTAGTAAACGATGAGCTGGTAATAGAAAGCAAAGGAATATACTCGGTAGAAAACTTTATAGTATCGCGCCGCTTAATGTATTGGCAAGTGTATTTGCACAAAACAGTATTA
>JBEBIC010000040.1:0-17361 GCA_040080595.1 Bacteroidia bacterium
CAATTAAAACAAATATAGTCTTGAAAAGTGGATGGAATGATCCTTTTTAATTCAGATTATATCTTTTAATTCTCAAAAATATATAAATACCGTTACTCAATATTTATATATTTCTCTCCAACATTACGGCGCAAGCGTAAACCTAATTTTAACCCCTGCCTGTGTGTTGGCGGTTTTAAACGAGGTAGATACAAATGGATTGTTTACGTTTCTATCATAAAATGCTTGTATAACTAAATTTTGATTAATGGCATAGTCTGCCGTAAATTTAATAGTAGTTACATTTTGCCCCGCAGTAAGTTGGTTGCTGGCATCGCTGGCTTTGCGTATAATAGTTTTATTATTGCGTATAGATAAATCGGCACGTAGGTTTACATCGCTTTTGAGTGTGGTTTTCACACCTTGAAAATTAAAATTCAACTTCACATCTTTAAACCTATACCCCCCTCCTATTACTATTTCTTTGCTTTGTATTTCGGTTAATTGTGTGTTGGCAAAGTTCATATTTAAGTTACGGTCACGCTTCATTTCAAACTTAGTGGTTACGCCATTTATCCACGTTACATCTGTCCCCAACAGCGGACTAAACGATTCTACTATGGTAATGTTGTTAATAATGTTTTCAGTATAAAAATTATTGTTTCTGTCCAACTGATTATTACTTGCATTATAATTTAAGTTACCTGTATAACTTCCTACACTATAGGTACTTTTGTATGAGTGGTTTAAGGTAATAGACTTAAACACACCTTTAAATAACTGCAAGCGCGATAAACCATCGTACGATACACGCCAATTAGGCAATGGTATTTTAGGAAATGCCGTAGTAGCCACACCATTTGCATCTGCACCTGTATATGCCGCTAAAAACGCAGGTATCATTACATCTTGCGATGTTTTTCCATAACCAACAGTGTAACCTGCACTATCTTTTACAGTTCCAAATTGGTCAGATACTTTTGCTCTATTACTCAAAAACTCATCAAACACTGCGTTTTTATACGTCTGTTTTTCATTGCCTTTAAATGCTGTTTTTATAGTAATGGTAGATACGCTAAATGTTCCGTTATCTATTGGGCTTAGCGATGCGTAATCATTACCAGTCCAGCGGTATAATTCCGTATGGTTAAGCGACGATTGTCGGCTTGCGGTTAAATCTATTTTTACATCTTTTATAGGTTCAAGGTTAGTACGCAAGCTCAGGTTTTTGGTAGTGTTAAAGGTATATTGTGTATTTACCTCGCTCGATTTTACCAACCAGCCTGCTTCGCCTGCTTTTTGAGCTATGCCTCTATCTTGCCAACCACTTATAAATTCCCAACCTGGCGATGGGGCACTTATATCGCCATTCATACCCAACAAATGGTTGCGACTATTATAACCAGGTAACAGTGTCCCGTTACTCTCCGTATAACTTGCCGAAGCATTTTTCATACTTAATACAAACTTTGTAATACCTGCCAATACAGGGTTTGGAGCATTTACTTTTAATGCACGCTCTAGCGAGTCTAACTTGCGGTTATATATTTTTATTCGTTTTTTATCTTTGCGAGTACTGTCTTTTATTGCAAATATATTTTCGCTTTCTTTTTTCTTTTTGGCTTTGCTCAATAATTTATCTAAGCGTAACAAATGCTTCTCTTTGGTTTGCAACGAGTCTTTGTACAGTTTTATTTTAGCATCTATTTCGTTTTTCTTAGGTGCAGGCTTAGGGGGCGATGTTATTTTTTTGTAGTACGGAAACTTATTAAACAAGCCCACCATATTCATAGTTAAATTAGCTTGCTTGCTGTTAGAGTTTTGTATGGTGTTACCCAAACTCTTACCTGTACTATCTACATAGGCTGTAGATGCTGCTGTCCAGTCGTAGTTGCCCGAATAGCGAGTGGTAGCAGTTACCCAGTTAAACATAGGTATTTTGTTTATTGGCACCGTGTAGTTTAAACTTGCCGTGTGCTTGTAACTTGTGTTTCGTCCGCCCGATTTAATATTAGTAAGTACCGAATCTCTATACTTGTTGTACGTGTTCAACGCATTCCCATACACCACCTTTCCTACGGTAGTATCGGCAGTTTGCTCATTGGCTGTAGGCTTGTGGTAGCGAGTGTTTGGCTCATCTATACGTGAGGCATTGGTAGCGTTAAATGTAAACTCTAGTGCTTTGGTAATGTCGTGCGCATAATCATACGTACGGTTCATTATAAAATTTTTAAAGTACGTAGGTATTATTATTTGATTAAAATCGGCATTGTTTCTAAATTGTTGCTCGCTATACTGGCGATCTAAATCTACCCTAAAACCAAGGCGTTTAGGAGCAAGACCTAAATTTATGTCCTTAATAATTTTCATACTTGGTCGTTTCATAAACTTAGAGGTTGTTTTGGCAAACGGTTCTAATTTTAATGGCTTAGCAGGGCTAAAACCATAATTTAAACTTGCTTTTTGTGTAAATGAATTTTGAAACTCTAAGTTAATATCTCTGTGGCTCATATCAGTAAAAGCGTAGGTTGCAGCCCAGTTTTCTACATCATATACGTGTGCTTTTTTGCTATTTTTTCCTTTCTCTTTTTTAACGTTAGTAAAGTTTAAACTACGGCGACGTGTATAATCTTGCGTACGTATTTCAAAGGTATCTCGCTCGCCTTGTGTAGCAAGGTTATCAAACGATTTTTTGTAGGTAATATCAGGGTCAAGCGGATTAAAACGTGGAGTTATAAACTGCTCCGAAAAGCCCATATACACTGGTATGCGCAAGTTCCACGATTTTGGTAAAAATTTATCTAAAGCAAAATTACCCGATAGGTCATATTTTTTTGTAGTTTCTTTATAGCGTTCGTTTAAGCGTTGGTCTAATCCACCAAAACCTGGTGTACTCATATTTGCGGCTGCACTTACTGTACCCAAATCGGCTAACTTAGCTTGCACACGTGCCAATGCAGCCCAACCGCTTATGTTGTCAAAGTCGCTAAGGCGTAGTTCATTTGCCCATACATCAGCACATACAGGTTGCCCATCATCGCCATCAGTTGCATTTTGTTTTTTAGGATTTCGCACGCCTATCATTACTATTTTAAGATTAGCAATGTTGGGGTTTCCTACTACCGTTATTTTTCGTTTTACATTTATACCCTCTTGCTCTTTGTCAGCAGTTATGGTGTAAGGGCGTATAAAATCGGCACTGTTGTTAGCATACGCCGCATTACGTTTTAGTTTTGCGTTTTGCAATTCTTCAAACTGTAAATCAATATTGTTTTCCGTAGGCCATATTAACGCTGGGTCGTTTACTCCTGCTGCACCTGTAGCGTTAGGCGTAGTAAACTTTAATGGCAATTCGTACTCGTAATAATTTTGGTCAAAGTCAGTTCCTAAACGCACAAAACCTGTAAGTGTACCGTCGGGCGTGGCATTAGTGGTTAGCTTGTTTTCGGCGTGCATATACATTTTTAATGTTTTGTACATACGTATATCAAACTCAGTGCTTTTAAATGCAGCACGCTCATCGCCATCTTGCAAGTTACACACCCCTAACGATAGTGCTTGCTCGTTAAGTTGTACTTGTACGTTGGTATTGTTTAATGTTTGGCGTTGAATACCTGGAGGCAACACATAGTTTATACCATCTCGCTTGCCGTTTTCTTCCAAGTTTACAGCACCTATATTAAATTGAGTTTCGTTGGGTTCTACATCGTTAGTTACGTACTCGCCTTGTGCATACTGGCTTTTGGCGTATTTTCGCCAGTCGCCACGTAATAATTCCAATCGTCCAAAACGTAGTGTAGTAGGTTTATCAAAACCATTCATAAACACACGTATAAACCTTATACTACGGTAATCGCTAATGTTACCAATGGTTTGTTGTGGCTCACGCACAGGTATTTTAAACTGATACCAATTTACATCTATGGTGTTACCGTCAATAGTTTTTCCTTGACCTAATACTTTGTTGGTAATATAATTTTTACCCACCACCATATCTGCAGGAGTTATTTTTACACGGTATTGATAATAAGCTTCGTTGCGGTTCAGCGTATTATCTTTATTAATGTCCTCGCTATTAGGTTGGGTAGTAGCCTGTGTAGGGTAAGGGTCGCCTGGGGCATTTATTTTACTATTACCATCGGGGCTATTAAACTTTTTGTAACGTGTAATTATGCTTGCGCTGGCAGTATCATAATTATTATCACGGTAGTAATTATAATTGTCTGATGCAGGATCTTCTACAGCGTTTAAGTAGGGTTTAGATGTAGGGCCGTAAGTAGTTTGCAGTGTACTTAAATATTTTGCATTAACTGTTTTTTCTTCCTCGTTATTTACACCATCATAGCCCACGTCTTGAAATACTCGTGAGTTAGGGTCGTTATCAAACGCATTGTTTATAATTTGGCGGGTAGGCACAACTCCCCAAGCACTGGTATCGGTAATGTTGGTGGCTTGTTCGGCTGTAGTTACAGGCAAACCATTTTCGTAAAATAATTTATTGTCTTTTAATACATCTTCGCTTACATCGCCTAAGTTAAAATTCAAATAGCCCTCTGTTGGAGGTGTGGCGTTAGCACCATACGCACCTTTATACGCATTTACATCAAACGGATCCATCATCCATATTTGTATGTATTGTATGTTAGCGTTTTCAAAATCGGTAGTTTCTAATCGGCGTTGTATTCCTGCCCAGTTATTACGAGGATTGGTAAATCGTCCGTCCACACCCAAACCATTGGTACTAAAGTTATACGGGCCACGTTCCTCAGGGAAGTACGATAAATCCAGTACTTGTAAGTTGGTTAATTGTTGTGTGGGGGTCAATGATTTGTTAGGAAAAATTTCAGTTTCTTGCACCGAGCGCATATAGTGGTTGCTCTGCATTGCCTTATCATTTTTTATATGTTCTGGCGTGGTACCATCGTTACGGTAAAACAATGGGTCAATAACATACCACGCTAACTTAGCCCTGCGAAAGCCCGAAAGTGTGGAGTCTTTTCCCGCCTCGCTAAATAATGACGGTTGGTTTTGCGGTACACTTGCCAGAGTCCACGAATTTTGATTACGCAAATCTATAGACGATTGTGAGCCTTCAAAATCGTCAATATACGAGTTGCCTTTTATAGCTTTACTTTGCCCAGGTATTAACTGTGCAAACTCGCCACTGGCAGTTATATTACTTGCGTCTTTAGTGCTATACAATGGCAGTTTATCCACCAAGCGGGTAAGCCACGGCGCTTCCTTGCTATAGTTAGCATTAAAGCCATATATACTGTTGGATATAGGTTCGTCGCCAATGTTTATTTTTTGAGTTAATGGACGTTCGGTAGCGTGTAAAAATGTTCCACCAAGTACAAAATCTTTGCTAAAATTATAATCCATGTGTGTACCCCACAACGATTTTTGGGTAACGCTAAACAAGCTATTGTTTTCAAACGAAGCCTTTATTTGTTGCCCCGAATTAAGTATAGCATCATTAATAATTTTAACTCTACCAATGGTATAATCTACGGTATAATCTACGTTTTCCTTTAACAAAATACCACCCGCAGTTACACTCACCGAACCTTGCGGAATATTTAACGCATTTAACGAAATATCTGCGCCAGATGAGGACTTGTACACGCCCTTAATTTTGTACCTGTTTAAGTTAGGGAATTGTTGCGCTGCAAACTTTGTACTATCGTACAATTGTTGAAACACGTAAGGGCTACTCACTTCATTTAAGACCGTTGTACCCGATATTTTTTTAGCAATATAATTACCAAATGGCTCTACCGACGGAAAATAAATACGCCCTTTTTCCATATTAATAGTTACACCATCTATCACGTCAAACACGCCATCAGGCGCAGGGTCTAGCTGTGCGTTTAATTTATCCAATCCTAACACACGTACCAACGGTGTGTCTTTGGCTGCACCTGCATTTATGTAGTTAAAATCAATATTTTTGCGCACATCGGTTTGCAATATATCTAATCTAAAACCATCTCTTTGTATTTGAAAAGCCCCTAACGAATAAATGTTTTTCATCATCAAATCCCACGTTGGCAATTGCACATTGGTTAAGGTAGATTTTAATAATTTTAGGTACAATACTTTTGGCGCATCTATACCATCGGTACTAAATTCGCCCACTTGGTAAGTCTTTCCGTCTATGGTGTATTGGTAAGCTACTGCCAATACCTCATCAGCATTTAACGATTGGTTAAGCGATATAAAACCTAACTTGGCGCTAAATGTATATTCGTTGGGTTGTAGTTTTTTGGCTACCGTAATGTCGTAATCTTTAGTAAGGGTAAAGTTTTTGTTTTTGAAAAACCCAGCATTTAAGCCATTGTTGTTGAGTATTTGCGAATAATCTCGTACGCTTGGGTAAGCATTTAGCACGTTTAATAAGTTGTTGCTGTTATTATCAGGATACACAGCAGCGTTGGTATTACTCACCAAACTATTGGTAGTACTGGGTGTAGCCTCCCCCATATCCATAAACGCTGCTATGTTACGGTTGTTTACATCATACGTACGGTTAGTTACCCATACTTCCATACGAGTTATGTTTACTTGGCTATTTACAAACGGTAAGCGAGTTAATGATTTGTCGTAATTTTTATAAAAATACTGCGACACAAAATAATGTTTATTGGCTTCGTAGTTATCTGCCTTTACTTCAAACGTTGATAATTGCCCGCCACCAGGGGGAATGGTAACTTCTTTCTTTTGCGATTTTTGCTGACTTACCACCGCCATTACATTTAACTTACCAAATTTCAAATTAGTTTTAGCACCAAATAAATTTTGCGAACCTGTAATTAACGAGCTGGTAAGTGGCATAGTAATGTTACCTACTTCTATTTTTTGTAAAATGTCGTCCTCGTTACCTGCCCATTCTAGCTTGGTAATGTTTTCAAAATCAAAGGTAGCCTCAGTATTATAGTTGGTAGATAGCTTAAATTTATCTCCAATTTTTCCTGTTACGCTTAGTTGTATTTTTTGGTTAAAATCAAATGTGGTAATCTTACGGTTACGTACTGGTATAGCAGGATTGGCGTTCTTTGATACATTTACACCAAAGGTTAATTCGGCAGTTCCCTGTGGGCGAATATCTATTACGTTACTACCAAAAATACGGTCAAATATTTCGCCTCCTACATTTAGTTTTGGTATGAGTGATGGTTTTTGTTTGTTAAAATTAGCCGCTTCTACTTTGCCTTTGTAATAATTACGCATAGATTTTTCCATGTCGTATCGCTTGTATTCCTCCAACGTATAGTACGTGGTGGGCTTATACACCATATCGCCCATTTTTTGTGTAACCTCGTAGTTGCCTGTAGTTGGGTTGTATTTTATTTCGGTTTTTACGTTGCTTGGCTCGTCCATGGTTAGCTTGGATTTGTAGCCATCTTCATACGGATTACCCGTGTAAGAGCGATCCTTAAAAGGAAAAGGAAGTACAACAGGCTTGGTTTTGTTGGTATCTTCTACCATTGCTTCCAATGCAAATGCCGAATAATCTTGTGGAATTATATACGTAACGTTTGCCATAGCAAACGCCACAACGCACATAAACACACAACAATAGGTTATTAGGGAACTAAATTTCATACAGTAAATTAAATGTTTTTTAAGGCTAGTTTAATTAACTGCTCTACCGTTAGGGCTTCGCCTGATGCTTTTATAACTTTATCTAATGCTTTATCGGCAACGTTTTTAACAAAACCTAGCATTACTAAGGCAGACAGGGCTTCGTCTTTGAGTGGACTTGCGGCACCAGCAAACATTTCGGTAACGCCACCGCTCAATATCATTTCTTTGGTTAATTTATCTTTGAGCGTAACTACTATTAACTCAGCAGTTTTAGCACCTACACCTTTGCAGGCTTGTAATACCTTAGGTTGATGATGTGTAACGGCCTCAATAATTTCTTTAGCCCCCAATGACGATAATATCATACGTGCTGTAGATGGCCCTACACCCGATACGGAGGTAAGTTGCATAAATAATTGACGTTCGGCATTATCAATAAAGCCAAATAAAATGTGTGCATCTTCACGTATAGCAAGGTGCGTGTATAGTTTGCAACGTTCGCCCTCAGGCAAACGAGAGTAAGTGTTAAGCGATATGTTAATGTAATAACCAACACCACCACAGTCTATTACAACGTAGGTGGGTGTTTTTTCGACTAAGCGTCCATCAATATGAGTAATCATTTATAAGTGTAAAATGGTGGAGTAGAAGTATAATCTATATAAATTGGTTTTAGTTGGTTACAATTGAGTTTGTTGTAAAAATACGAAAATAATTAAACGGTGCAAATGTCATTTATAATGCTTAATAATGTACTAACGCAAAAATACTGGAAATAGTATTAGAACTTTAAAAAAAACACTTTGAAGACTTCTTTAGGACAGTATAAAAAAAGCCGTAAGTTATATAAACTACGGCTTTTTTTTTATAAGTCTTGTTATTAAACTTACAGTAATTATTCGCTTTTGGTTGTATTGTTGGGTGCTATTACTTTTTGCTCATTAGCTGTTTTTGCTGGGCCTGGTGCTTCACCGTAACGCACGTTTTCAAACTTAGAAAATAGTGTTCCATCATCGTTGTAAGCATCAGCTCTGTTGGCAGTTACAAAGTAAGTAAATTCGCAGGTTGATGTTCCGTTTTGGAGTTCTTTTACCTCAAAACTGGTTTTGGTTTTGTTGGTTACAAACACGCCTTTGCAATCGCCCTCTAGTTGTATAATTACACGTAGTGGGTGCTTATCGTTAATGGTTACGTTTTTACAAAATACTTCGTCCATAGTAATATGTGCCACACCATTTACCAAAGTACCTTTACCAAAATCTTGAAACAATACTTCGGGGGCTTCGGGGCAATATAAGTTTACTAATTCGTTTTTAGTATTTTTTACAATGGTAGAAACTGCCCCTACGCCATTTATTTTTTGTGCAACGCCACCTGCAGTTGTATAACCTACATACGCATAGTTAGTACCTGCATTACTACTAAAATATCCACCACCTGCTGATGTGGTATTGGTAGCGTTTCCATATACACCTATTACAGTACCTGCAAATGCACCGCCACTCCCACTACCCAAAGCTGGGTAAGAGCCTATGCCATTACCCATAGCTCTAATAGCTGTACCTGTTGCATTATTAGCATCAGCTACTATAGATGTAGCATCACCCGAAAATGCACCTCCACTACCCGATGGTAATAAAAAACTGGTAGCGTTTTGCCCTGTAGCATGCAACCCTGTACCTGTAGCGTTAGTATTTTGAAACTCACCTAAGAAACTTCCTGCTGCATTACGTGTAACATGTAATGTGTATAATGGTGTTGTTAAACCTACACCCACATTTACAGCATTTACACCTGTACCGCCTAGTACCATACTGTTGCTTGCGCCTACTTTTGCTTTATATCCTATAGCTGTTGCTTTGCTAAAATTGTTTGCGGTAGCATCTGCACCACTACCCAAATATAAATTATAATTTCCCACGCTATTAAATATACCTGCATTGTATCCATTTGCTGTATTTTCAATACCTGTAGTATTGTTTGATAAAGCCCAATTTCCACTTACTGTGTTATAATCTCCAATAGTGTTACTAATGAGGGAATATAAACCTATACTAGTATTACTTGCACCAGTAGTATTGTTTTGCATACTTCCCCCACCAATTGCCACGTTGTTATATCCTGTGGTATTAAAAAATAATGTTTGATCACCTTGAGCAATGTTTGAACCACCTGTGGTATTATAACATAAGGTACGACTACCTATTGCTATGTTGTATTGTCCCGAAATATTAGCGTACAGAGGTGCATAACTTGCTTGCGCAGCTACCATAGATCCAATAGCTATATTATGTACCCCTGTAGTATTTGAATACAAAGCATTAACACCTACGGCCACATTAGATGTTCCTACTGTATTTGAAAATAAAGCTCCATTCCCATTAGCCGCATTAAATTGACCAGTAGTGTTAGAATACATACTTTGATAACCAGTAGCAGTATTATTATTTCCTGTTGTATTGGTAAAAAGGGATTGCGAACCATTCGCTGTATTATAGTTTCCTGTAGTGTTAGCAAGCATAGCATATATACCAATAGCAGTATTATATGTTCCTGTGTTTAATGTATTTAAAGCCGATACACCAAATGATGTACTACCTACACTATTATCTAATAAACCTGATTGTACGTTAGCTCTTTTAAATACAACATTTTGATTATCTGTTGTACCTATAAAGTTTGTACCTGCTACAGTGCCACTATTGCCTGTAAGTCCCCAAAACATTGCATTAGCAGCGTTGGGTGTAATTGAAGGAACAATATCGCCACTGGCATTAGTGCCAATTAATACTGCACTAGGCATACTAGTAAGGCGTAAGCCACTATTACCCGCTGTGCCTTGTACTATTTCTAACTTATTGTTGGGTGTAGTAGTGTTTATACCCACATTTACAGCATCTGCACCTGTACCTCCTAATACCATAGCGTTGCTTGCACCTACTTTGGCATTGTAACCTATGGCTACGGCTTTGCTAAAGTTATTGGCGGTAGCATCGGCTTTACTTCCTAAATAGGTGTTGTAACTACCTGTGGTGTTAGTTGTACCCGTAGAATCGCCTACTGAACTATTGTACCAACCTGTAGTGTTGGCTCGTAATCCACCACTACCAAAGCTACTGTTTCCACCACCTGTAGTATTACTAAACAAACTACCTGCCCCTCCAAAAGCGGAGTTAAATAAACCTGTGGTGTTGTTATATAACGCTTCCACTCCCATTGCATTATTTTGATAACCTGTAGTAGTATTATTTAAAGCAGCTCTACCAAAAGCATTATTAACACTACCTGTAGTATTAGAAGTTAATGCCATGTGCCCAAAAGCACTATTTGTTTGCCCTGTAGTGTTTGAGGCTAACGCTAACATACCAAAAGCCTGGTTTTGAACTCCTGTAGTATTTGCTGACAATGCCTGCACACCAAAGGCACTACTTTCTCGTCCTGAATTGTTGTTATACAAAGCACGATTACCTACAGCTGTATTAAAATTACCTGAAGTGTTTTTTTCTAACGCATTATTACCTACTGCCACATTCCAAACACCTGTACTTGGCGTACCTATAGTTCCGTACATTGCCTGATAACCAACTGCAACATTATTATTAGCAGTATTGTTGGCTGGCGTAGCATCTCCTCCATAAAGTGCCTCCGCTCCTACAACAGTATTTGGCGAAATAGCAGTTGTATTACCTATTCTAATAGCTGACGCGTAGCCTATTGCAGTATTATTACTACCTGACAAGCTATTAGCTAAAGCATACGTACCGCTAGCTGTGTTATTAGTACCCGTAGTGTTGTTTACTAAACTTTGCATACCTAACGCAGAGTTGTTTCCACCAGTTGTATTTAAATTAAGCGCCATGTCGCCAATAGCGGTGTTGTTTCCTCCTGTAGTGTTTTTCCATAAACTACTTTCGCCTACTGCCGTGTTAAGTTGCCCTGTACTATTTGCTTGCATACTAAAGTAACCCATAGCAGTATTGCCTATACCTGTACTTGTATTTTGTAATGCAGCAGCTCCTATTGCAGTGTTTAAACTTCCTGTAGTATTATATTGTAAACTTTGTTGCCCTACCGCTGTATTGTAATTAGCTGTAGTATTGTTTTGCAAACTTTGTGTACCTATAGCTACATTGTTAGCTCCAGATGTATTTGCTTCCAAACTTTGCGCCCCCATAGCAACGTTTTGACTTCCTGTATTATTAAATAAACTTCTATAACCATTCGCCGTATTCATAGATGCTGTCGTACCCATAAATAAACTTCCATAACCAGTAGCTGTATTTCTAAATCCTGTTGTGTTTAGAACTAGCGTATTTACACCATTAGCTGTATTTTGATAACCTGTTGTATTATTACCTAATGCACTAATTCCTATAGCTGTATTTTCAGTACCCGTACTAGTGGAGTTTAAGGCGCTTACTCCAAATGATGTGTTAGAAGTATTTAGTAATCCACTTTGTACACCATTACGTTTAAACACCACGTCCACATTATCAGTAGTTCCTATAAAGTTTGTGCCTGCCACCGTACCTGCATTACCTAGTATATTCCATGCGCTTGCGGGTGCAGGCAGTGTACTTGCGTTTATCCATGCGGGAGCTACGCCTGCGCCTGCACTGGCAAGTAGTTGCCCTGCTGTACCTGCTGTGGCATTGGGCATAAGTGCTTTACTAAATTGTACGTTACCTACTACGTCTAACTCTTGCGCTGGGGTGGTTGTACCTATAGCTACTTTTACAGCATCTACGCCTGTACCACCTAGTACCATAGCATTGCTTGCGCCTACTTTGGCGTTGTAGCCTATCGCGGTGGCTTTGCTAAGGTTGTTGGCAGTAGCGTCGGCATTAGCACCTACATACGTATTATAATTACCTATGGTATTGGCAGCTCCTGAAAAATCGCCAATAGCCGAGTTACGTAATCCTGTACTATTTGCTGAAAGTGAATTAGAACCATTAGCCGTATTATTAGCGCCTGATGTAGTATTAAATAATGAACCTGCCCCTACAGCTGTATTATTACTAGAGTTTGCGGCAGAAAGAGTGGAGCGTCCTATGGCAACATTATTTATACCTCCAATATTATTAGTCATTGACCACCCACCAATAGCTATATTTTGTAAGCCTACTGTGTTTTTTTGAAGAGTAGCATAGCCTATTGCTGTATTATCTTGTCCACCAGTATTTGATTCCAAGCATTGTATTCCAATAGCCACGTTATCTATACCTGTAGTATTACTGTACAAGGGACGATAACCGATAGCTACGTTTTCATAACCTGTAGTATTTGCAAATAAAGAATTAGTACCTATAGCAGTATTATAGCTACCTGTAGTATTAGAATTTAATGTAGATGTTCCAAATGCGGCATTAAATATTCCTGTTGTATTAGCAGCCAGTGCAGAAGTACCCACGGCGGTAACCGCCATACCCGTACTAGCAGGGTTAAGTGCACTTAACCCAAATGAGGTAATACCTCCCGATATTAGCCCTGCCTGTACACCTTGTCGTTTAAACACCACGTCCACATTATCCGTTGTGCCTATAAAGTTAGTACCTGCTACTGTGCCTGCATTACCTAATAATGCCCACGCATTAAGTGCACCACTTGGGCCCGCTGGGCCTGTAGCACCTACTGCGCCGTTAGTTCCATTTGTACCTGCAGGACCTGTTGCTCCTGTTAAACCTACTGGACCTGTAGCGCCTACTGCGCCGTTAGTTCCATCGCATACGTAGTTGGTAGCGGTAACTTCGCCTGCATCAAGCACGCCCGAGTTGTTGGTATCTATACCGCTTTCTACTTTTTTGCCGCCGTTGGCGCAGTTTACGCCTGCGGGTTCGTTGGTGGTTTTTACTAAACTATTTTTTCCGTTTGTGCCGTTAGCGCCATTTGTTCCGTTACTTCCTATAAGTCCATCACACACATAGTTGGTGGCAGTAACTTCGCCTGCATCAAGCACGCCCGAGTTGTCAGTATCTATACCGCTTTCTACTTTTTTGCCGCCGTTGGCACAGTTTACGCCTGCGGGTTCGTTGGTGGTTTTTACTAAACTGTTTTTTCCATTAGTCCCGTTTGTACCATTAGTTCCGTTACTTCCTATAAGTCCATCGCATACGTAGTTGGTAGCGGTAACTTCGCTTGCATCAAGCACGCCCGAGTTGTCGGTATCTATACCGCTTTCTACTTTTTTACCGCCGTTGGCGCAGTTTACGCCTGCGGGTTCGTTGGTAGTTTTTACTAAACTATTTTTTCCATTAGCACCTGCTGGGCCAGTAACTCCTAATGCGCTTGGCAGCACCCATTTAGGCGCTACACCAGTACCTTGGCTTATGAGTACATCGCCTGTGTTGCCAGGTAATCCGCCTGGTTTAAGGTCGCCAAAAAATTGTATGTTGCCCAATACGTCTAACTTGGCACTGGGTAATATTTGCCCTATACCTACATTGCCCGTAACACTCATTACGCTTATACGTTCGGTATTGTTGGTTATAATGTGGAGATTTTGCGGGTTGAGTGTACCTAATTTGTTAGTAGCTGTGGCATTATTTCCCTTTAGTAGCCATGCTTTAGCATCTATGCTATCGCTTATGGTTTGGAGTATGTTTTGTCCGCCTACATATAGGCTGTCAAATTTGCCAAAGCCACCTAATTATGGTATCGGCTTTTATGGTATTAGCTTTTATATAACCTATAAGCGCTGTGTCGGCGCGTAATACATGCGTGTATATGCTATCGGCACGCAGGTATTTTAGTACTACGGTATCTTTACTATTAAGGTAGTTGCTTGTTATTTGTTTTATCAAACTATCTATACTTAATCCTTTTATTATAAGGCTATCAAAACGGCCTAAACCTGCGTATATACTGTCGGTACGTATGTAGTGCGCTTGTAAGTAAGTGGTAAAAATGCTATCGGTACGTAGTAGTTTTATGTATGCACTATCGCTTTTTATGTAGTTGCTTATTAGGTTTTTTATGTATGCGCTATCCGCTTGTATATAAGTGGCAAATAAGTTAGTGATGAATGCGCTATCTGCTTGTAAATAATGTGCAAATATGCTATCGGCTTTTAGTAGATTAATAATTACTGTATCGCCACTATTTATTATGCCTGTGGCGATACACATACTTTTCCAAGTAGTGGTAGTAGTATTAAAATAATTAAAACAATTTTCGGTAGTGTTATATACTAATAGTCCGTTAGGCGGTGTTACTATGGCATTGCGCTCCGCAAGTGTTAAGCGTGGCACAAGCAAACCTTTATCAGTAGCTTGTAGTTCCAATATGGCTTTGGGGTTGGGCGTGGTGGTGCCTATGCCTACGTTGTTTTGGGCTTGCGCTTCGCTCAGCGACCAGATAGAAATTAGTAAGAGTAGAATAGCGGTGGTACGTTGTATATGTTTTTGTATGCTGTATTTTGTAAGGCTTGACGAGGTGGTTAAATGGTACAATTTTAAACCGTAATTCGTAATTTTTAATTCGTAATTACCTTTGTGTACGAGTGTCTTCATTATATATAGTGTATTTAATTATTTGAACTAGAATTATTTATTATAGATTAATTAACTTTGATTAGCGATTAATTTGTATTTTATTTCAATGAGTAAATATATTGTAAATTTTATTTACTAGCGTGTTTTTTTTAAATAGTTATCTACTGTTAAAATAAACTTTGCTATTTAACCCAATGGTTGTTTATATTCGTGCTTAATTAAATAACTAATTTTAACACTATACAATGCACGTATTTAAGTTTGGGGGCGCATCGGTAAACAGTGCCAATGCAATAAAAAATGTAGCCGAAATTATAACACAACACCAACACACGCCTTTGGTAATAGTAGTAAGTGCTATGGGAAAAATGACCAACGCCTTGGAACTATTAGTAAATAATTATTTTACTAATCAATCTACGCACGAAGCGTTATCTACAATAAAAGAATATCACAACGCCATAGTAACCGAATTATTCCCTAACGCTACGCACCCTATATACGCTACCTTGCACAATGTATTTGTAGCGTTGGAATGGGAACTTGATGATGAACCTACAAAGAACTACAACCACACTTACGACCAAATAGTAAGCGTAGGAGAGCTACTAAGCACGCACATAGTAGCTGCTTATTTGCAACACTGCAACATAAATACCACATGGATAGATGCCCGCGATTGCATTAAAACCGATGCCACCTATCGTGAAGGAAAAGTAAACTGGGACTGGACAGCGCAATGTATTGCCAACTTAGTAAAACCTGCGCCACTACAGCCGTGCGTCATACAGGGATTTATAGCTAGTAACGACGAAAACTTTACTGTAACCTTGGGACGTGAGGGGTCGGATTATACAGCATCTATACTTGCGTATTGCCTTGATGCTACTGATGTAACTATATGGAAAGATGTAGCAGGTGTACTTACTGCCGACCCTAAGTATTTTGATGAAGTAGAATTATTACCGCAGCTTACCTATCAAGATGCTGTGGAGCTTACGTACTATGGTGCTACGGTTATTCACCCAAAAACCATAAAGCCATTACAAAACAAAAACATACCCTTGCACGTGCGTTCGTTTATTAACTATAACGAGGCTGGTACAAGCATTGGTAACTTTAGTTATACGCACATAGCACCCTCAATAATTGTGAAACGTGGGCAGGTACTGCTAAGCATTAGCCCTAGAGATTTTTCGTTTATAGTAGAAGAGAATATTTCGTACTTGTTTAATGCCTTTGCTCGCCTTAATATAAAGGTGCACTTAATGCAAAACTCTGCACTTAATTTATCTATTGTAACTGATGACGTTGCGGAGTTAGATGCCTTATTAGTAGAACTAAACCAACAGTACAAAGTAGTATATAACAAAGCCGTGGAACTAATAACCATACGCCATTACACTAACGAGTGCATAGAAAAAACATTGGCACAAAAAACAAAATTAGTAGAACACAAAAGCCGTAGTACCGCACAATATGTAGTGGGGGCAATTACGCTCAAAGTCTAAAATCTAATATCTATTGTCTAATATCTAATTAAATGAAAAATATAAATGCACTAAAAATAATGTATGTAATACTTGCGTATGTATGCTTACAAATAGTGTGGTGGGGCTATAGTATAACTAAGTTAAACAACGAAATATATGTGCAAAAAAACGATATTATTAATCAACAAACATTGCCCGCACAGCAATACTATCAAGCATTAACAAGTGCTAAAGAAAAATTAAATAAGCGTACGGCAATGGTAGTGGGCGAAGGAAGTATATTTTTATTGTTGCTACTATTGGCTTTTTTTAGGTTTAAAAAAATGCTTAACCGTGAGTTGGAAATAAATGCACAACAAAAAAATTTTTTAATGGCGGTAACACACGAATTAAAATCGCCAATAGCATCGGCCCGCTTGCAACTAGAAACCTTGCAAAAACGCACGCTAACCGATGTGCAAAAAACACAACTACTAAACAATGCCAACGCCGATTTGGTACGCCTTACCAACTTAGTAGATAATATATTGCACGCCACAAGCATAGATGCAGCCCAATACCCAATGCACAAAGAGTGGATAAACGTAAGTGCACTTATTACTACATTGGTTAGTAATTATGAATTAATGTATAAAAACAAAATAGAATTTAACACAAACATTAATCCTGAAACTCAACTATACTGCGACTCACAAGCCATTGTAAGCATTGTAACTAACTTGATAGACAATGCAATAAAATTTTCGGTGGAGGTAGTGCAACCGCATGTACACATAGCACTAAGTACGCAAGACGAACACATACAACTG
>JBEBIC010000041.1:0-17238 GCA_040080595.1 Bacteroidia bacterium
AAAAACCTATTATTTATATTTTGTTTAGTGTTAAATTTTAACGTATTACAAGCGCAAGAAACTACCACACCTACCGCCAACACAGCAACTAAACGCGAATATTATTTTTCGTGGGGCTATAACAAAGAATGGTACACACCAAGCACTATACATGTAGTACAACCTAGTTTGGGCAACGACTTTAAATTAATAAAAGCACAAGGGCACGACCGTATTGGTTGGGATAAACTCCTACAACGCCCGCTAACAGTGCCACAGTACAATTACAGATTAGGTTGGTTTTTCAAAAAAAACACTTCGTTAGGGTTTGAAATTAATTTTGACCATACCAAATACATAACTACTCGTGGGCAAATGGTACGCTGGCAAGGCACTATTAACGGGCAACAAGTAAGCTACGATTCGGTAACAACTCGCCAAAATTTTGATTATAACTTAAACAACGGAGCAAATTTTTTTTGTTTTAATATAGTTAAACGTTTTAAAAACCGCACAAGCAATGGTTTGTGTTACATACTTTGCTAAAAGCGGGCGTTGGTCCTGTTGTTCCGCATGTAGAAAACACTATACTTAACCACGATAATAAACCACATTTTCAGTTAGGTGGGTTTGATGCAGGTTTGGAAATGGCACTAAAAGCCACATTTTTTAAACATGTATATTTAGAACTTTGCCAAAAAGGAGTGTATGCTAATTACTTTGGTTTGCGCATATACGAGGGTACTGCACGCCAACAGTTTTTTGCTTACGAAGTTATTGCCAACCTTGGTATTACTGCTAAATTTTAAGCAATGTATCATACTATTATTCGCCCCTTATTATTTAAGTTAGATGCCGAACAAGCGCATCATACCACATTTAAGTTAGTAAAGTTTATACACCAACTCCCTTTTGTAGCTGCTATAAATAGGGCAATATATTGTGTTGATTCTCCTAATCTTACACGTACAGTAGTTGGTTTAACGTTTAAAAACCCAGTAGGATTAGCCGCAGGTTTTGATAAAGATGCCAAGCTAGTAAACCAGTGGGGAAACTATGGTTTTGGTTTTGTAGAAATAGGTACAATTACCCCCAAAGCACAGGCAGGAAACCAACAACCACGCCTGTTTAGGTTAGTGAGCGATAGCGCTATTATTAACCGTATGGGTTTTAATAACGAGGGAGTACTACCCGCAATAGAGCGCCTAAAAAAACGAGACCACAGCATTATAATAGGAGGGAACATAGGAAAAAATAAACTTACGCCCAACGAAAATGCGGTGGACGATTATGTACTTTGTTTTGAGGCATTGTTTAACTATGTTGATTATTTTGTGGTAAATGTAAGTTCGCCCAATACACCCAATTTACGTGCCTTGCAAGACAAAGAACCCTTACAAAATTTGTTAGCAACGTTGCAGAATCTTAATTTAAAAAAAGATAAACCCAAACCTATTTTACTAAAAATAGCCCCCGATTTAACCAATACACAACTCGATGATATTATAGAAATAATAGCATTAACGGGCATTGCAGGCGTAGTAGCTACCAATACTACACTTAGCCGAGAAGGCTTAACAGCACCTAAAGCACTTACGGAGCAACAAGGCGGACTAAGCGGTAAACCAGTAACCGCAAGAGCTACAGAGGTAGTTTCGTATTTGCATACGCAGGGTAAAGGGGCGTTTCCTATTATAGCAGTAGGCGGCATATTTACCCCGCAAGACGCACACGATAAGCTAAAAGCAGGTGCGAGCCTAGTGCAAGTATATACAGGTTTTATATACGAAGGCCCTAGTTTGGTTAAAAACATAAATAGCTATTTAAGTAAAATTTAAGAGATGAAAAAAATAGCCGTAGTACTCCTGTATGTATTTATAATAGTGGCGTGTAAGCCAACTAAACACAATGAGTTTAGTACTACACCATCAGGCATTGTGTATAAAATAATAGCCATGGGCGACAGTACTTACACTCCGCAACGTGGCGACAGTGTGTATTTGCAAGCCATATTTAAAAACTCCGACAATAAAATAGTATTTAACTCTAGTACCGATAGTTACAACGGATTAATAGGTTTGGCAATGAGCGCAGGTTTGCGTCAAGGTACGCTAGAAGAGTGCTGTGCGCTAGTAAGTGAGGGCGATAGTGCACTATTTAAATTAAATGCCAATGTGGTGTTTAACCGATTATTTAACATTGGTTTACCCAAAAATGTAAAAAATGGAAGTGTATTAACCATTGAAGCCAAAGTAATAAAAGTAAAAACATTGGCAATGCAACATACCGACTCATTAAGCTATAAACTATGGACGAATGAGCTGCTAACAATAGAAAATGCCATGATAGCTAATTACACTAAAGCCAATAAATTGGACTCATTATTAGTAACTGATGGAGTAATGATGATAAAAAATGAAATCCATTATGGAATTCCCACACAAAAAACTATTTTCGTGCGCTATAAGGGAATGTTTTTAGATGGAAAAATAATAGATAATAATTACGATACCGACGAACCATTTGAATACAAAAAAGGAACGCCCGACCAACTTATAAAAGGATTAGAAACTACATTAATAAAAATGAACAAAGGCGATAAAGCCACTGTATTAATAACATCAACAGTTGCATTTGGAGCGCATGGTTCATCAACAGGAATAATACCACCGTTTACACCCTTGGTATATGAATTAGAAATAGTAAAATAATTAACAACTCGGAGGCTTTACTTCAGCTCCGCTCAGTAACCAATCAAAGTCTCAACATAATAAATAAACAATTAAAACAAATAATAATAAACCCAAAAATGAAAAAAACACTATTCCTTGCTGCATCGGTAGCAATAGTAAGCCTTGTAGCTTGTAAAGACAAAAACGGTATGGACAAAAGCGATAGCGGTTTGTTATACAACTTAATAACCCACGACGATAAAGGCATGACAGCCAAAGAGGGCGATTTAATAACTATGGAAGTAGTGTACAAAACCGAAAAAGATAGCGTATTGTTCGATTCCAAAAAAACAGGTCGTCCTATACAAGTAGTATTGCGTACACCATCGTACAAAGGTAGTTTGGAAGAAGGTTTTGCAATGATGTGCAAAGGCGATAGCGCTGCGTTTAAAACAGTTGCCGATTCATTTTTTACTAAGTTTTTGGGCGGACAGTTACCTCCATTTATTGCTAAAGGAAGTTACTTATCGTTTAACGTAAAAATGCTGGAGATTACACCAAAATTAGCATTCGAAAAACAACAAGCACAAGCACAAGCAAGCCAACAAATAGTAATGGACTCGCTTAAAACTGCCGAAAAAGGTACACTTGATGCGTATTTAAAAGAAAATAAAATAAGTGCAAAGCCAACAGCTTCGGGGTTAATATTTATACAAACCAAAGCAGGTAACGGTGCTAAAGCTGAGAAAGGCAAAATGGTATCAGTAAACTATACAGGTACATTATTAAACGGTAAAATGTTTGATACTAGCTTAGAAGAAATGGCACGTAAGGGAAATATATTTGACCCTAACCGTCAGTTTAAGCCTATTGAGTTTCCATTAGGACAAAACCAAGTAATACCAGGTTGGGACGAAGCTATACAACTAATGAAAGTAGGCGAAAAAGCAACTATTTTATTACCATCGGATATTGCTTATGGGCCTAATGGTTCAGGACCAATTCCACCATTTGCAACATTAAAATTTGAAGTAGAATTAGTAGGTGTAAAATAACACATAACACACCTACAAACACAAAAATGGCGCAACAATTAATTGTTGCGCCATTTTTGTATTTGTAATGTTAAATTTTACACTTTGATAATTAAGAAACTATGATGTGTATTTCAAGCAGTCTTAAATCTATTATCTAACTACTATTATCTAAATTTACATTTCTTCCATCATCACCTTAAATAGCTGTGTCATTTTCTTTTCGGCTATTTGTGCTACGTGTTGTACTTCTTCGTGGGTTACTTGTACTATTTTGCCTGCTACCCCAAGATCGGTAATTATTGATATACAAAAACAATCAATACCCATGTGGCGTGCTGCTATTACTTCGGGTACGGTACTCATACCTACAGCATCAGCGCCTATGTTGCTTACATATTTGTATTCGGCAGGAGTTTCAAATGTAGGGCCGCTTAAGCCTGCATATACTCCTTCTTGCACTTTAAATCCTAGCTTGTGCGCTATACCTTTGGCTTTGCTTATTAAATGGGTGTTATAGGCATCACTCATATCAGGGAAACGAGGCCCTAATTCTTCAATATTTGGTCCAATAAGTGGGTGTGCAGGAAATAGATTAATGTGGTCGTTCAAAATCATTAAATCGCCAATTTCAAAACCTGGATTAACGCCACCACTTGCATTGCTCAAAAACAATGTTTTTATGCCTAAGTATTTCATTACACGCACAGGAAATACTACTGTTTGCATGTCATATCCTTCGTAAAAATGAAAACGACCTTGCATAGCTATTACACGCTTTCCGCCAAGTGTTCCAAATATTAAACGACCGCTATGTCCCTTAACTGTTGATACTGGAAAATTAGGAATATCGCCGTAGTTAATGGCTTGTTGTATGGTTATTTCATCAACCAATCCGCCCAAACCTGTTCCTAATATTATACCATATTCAGGATTAAAATTGTTGGTAACCTCTTGTAAATGTGCCGCTGTGGCTTTAATTCGTGCTAACATGTTGTAATAATAATTGATTAAATTGTTGTTGTTCGTTGGGGCTAAAATACATTTTTGTAGGCAAATAATACACATCAATTTCATTAATAAACAAAATATAATTTTGAAGCAATCGCATAGCATCTTTGTGGGTAGTTACTACTATGGTTTTCAGGGGCAATTGTGCATTAACAGCCGTGGTAATAGCAGCAATATCATTAGGTGTAAAGGCATAATGGTCGGGGAATGAAAAATGTTGTAACACATTAGCTTGTTCATTTAAGTAGTTTACAAACGGCGCATCGTTGGCTATACCTGTAAAACTAATAACATTGGTACTTTTAGTTAATGCGAGTGTAGTACTATTATCGCCAACACGTATTAAATTGTGGTACTGAATACTACTAAAAAACAAACGTTGATGTTCCAATACATTTAAGCGTTTTGCAATTGTATTTTTATCAATAGTGGTAAGGTGTGCAGGACATTTGGTAACTATTATTAGTTGCGCTCGTATGCAGCCTTGTTTGTTTTCTCTCAAATTACCTTTGGGTAGCATAGCATCATCTACATACAAGTGGTTATAATTAGTAAGCAATATGTTCATAGACCCCTTTACGCCTCGGTGTTGTAGGGCATCATCTAACAAATATACGGTGCTGTTGGTTTCTTTTTTTTTAAGTAATTGTAATGCGTGCGCACGTTTTTCATCAACTATTACGGTGCACAATTTGCCAAATTGTTGCTTAAATTGCAATGGTTCATCGCCTACGGTTTGTGCGGTATCATTAAGCTGTACTTCTTTGTAACCCTTGGTAGTACGCCCATAGCCACGGCTTATGGTAGTTACTGTTTTGTGGTTATCAATACAAAGTTGTATTAAATATTCTATCATAGGGCTTTTGCCTGTACCACCTACATTAAGGTTGCCTACTATTATGCACGGTGGGGTAGGGGTGTAGCTTTTTAGCACTTGCCAGTCGTACAACTTGTTGCGCAAACTAGTAATAGCGCCATATGCCAAGGCAAATGGACTAAGTGCTAAGTTTACAAATGTAGAATGATGTTGCAAAATAAATGGTGCTATGTTGTAGCTGAATAATTAATTACAGTTGTCCAGTTAATTTGGAATACATAATTCCAATTATTGATGCTATTACAACAAAAATCCACCATAATCCTTTTTTGGTAGTGTTGTCAATATGCTTACTCCTTCTCATTTCAAAAAACGAATACCCCAAAACTATAAGTAAAACTATTCCACAAATACCAACAATTACTTTATTTTGAGATAAATATATAGCAGCCATTAGGCCAATTGGCAATACATAGACTAATCCAATAAAATTTTGAAGAAATGGCTTTTTAGTCATTATCGAAATCTGTTTTACTTCAGATAATGTCTTTTCAATTCTAAGGAAGTCATTCATTTGATAAGGAACGCCTATGTGGTTTAATATTGAATTAGTCTTTATTGTTAAACTTCCATTTGAGTTTTTAACAATTTCAGTTATCTCTGAGTTTAATATTGTTATCGTAGGCGTGTTTTTTTGTTCTCGTGTAACACTATTATCCTCAATAGTTAGTTTATAACTCTCAAAAGTTTCTTGCAGTTTGTTAATGCTGCGATAAAGGCTAAAACCTAAAACTATTAAAACCAGAGGGATTAAAAAAAGAATAGTGTTTATATTGTTTTGCTCATTATTTGTACTGAAATAACTTATAGCAAGACTACCAAATATTATCAATAATAACATAAGTGTCAATTTAATGAGTAGTGGTTTTCTTAGCTCCGCAAATCCATTTTCTTTTATTGTAAACTGTTCCATTATTTATGTTAAAAGTACTGTTATATTATTTAATTATAGAATGGACGTACTCTAACGATTCTTTTTTTTTAAATACTCCGCCGCACTACAGCATTAACTGCATAAAAACCACATCTAAATATTTATCAAATTTAATTCCTGCTTTTTCAAGTACACCTGTTTTTTTAAACCCAAACTTGTTGTGTATAACTATGCTTGGCTTGTTACCTTGTGTTATACGTGCAAGTATAGATACTATTTTTTTGCTTGCCTTAGCATCTTCTATTACTTGTGCTAGCAATAACTGCCCTATGCCTTGCCCTTGATATTCGGGCTGTACGTACATACTTACTTCGGGTGTTATGTCGTAGGCGGCACGTTCGCTCCATTTGTTTAACGATGCAAAACCTGCTATTTCTTTGCTATTAGTACCTGTTGCACCTGCTATGGTTAAGTCTTTTTCGTACTCGGCTACATATACACAAAACTGTGGGTCGCGCTGTGTGAACCATGCTACACGGTTTTCGTAAGTTTTATCTTCAGTGTCAAAGGTGCCTGTAGTGGTTTCAATAGCCCAATTGTATATATCGGTTATTTGTTGCACATCTTTAATTGTTGCTTTTCTAATTTTTACGCCCATAGTAGTTAGTTATTTATATTTTTGTGCAAAATAAACATTTAATCTTTAAACATAAAATTATGTATTCATTAAAAGACCAATTAACACAAGAACTCGCCAATATACAACAAGCAGGCTTATACAAACGTGAGCGTGTAATAACTACCCCACAAAATGCTGTAATAAAAGTAAGCACAGGCGAGGAAGTATTAAATTTTTGTGCCAATAATTACTTAGGTCTATCGTCGCACCCTACTGTATTAGCAGCCGCACACAAAGCTTTAGATACACATGGTTTTGGTATGAGTAGCGTACGTTTTATATGTGGCACACAAGACATTCACAAAGAACTAGAACAAAAAATAGCCGATTTTTTTGGCACAGAAGATACCATACTTTATGCAGCTGCGTTTGATGCCAACGGTGGTGTATTTGAACCATTGTTTACAGAGGAAGATGCCATTATAAGCGACTCGTTAAACCACGCATCTATTATTGATGGTGTACGTTTATGTAAGGCGGTACGTTACCGTTACAACAATAATGATATGGCCGATTTGGAAGCCCGCCTTATTGAAAGCCAAGCACAACGCCACCGCATAATAGTAACCGATGGTGTATTTAGTATGGACGGTTACATTGCACAAATGGACAAAATATACGCCTTAGCACAAAAATACAATGCTATGATAATGACTGACGAATGCCACAGTGCAGGTTTTGTAGGTGCTACAGGACGTGGCACACCCGAGCATTGCGGGGTACATGGCAAAATAGATATTGTAACAGGTACATTAGGTAAGGCATTAGGCGGCGCCATGGGCGGTTTTACTACTGGCAGAAAAGAAATTATAGAAATGCTTCGCCAACGCTCACGTCCATATTTGTTTAGTAACTCGTTAGCGCCAAGCATTGTAGGTGCATCTATTGCTGTGTTTGATATGCTTAGCAATACTACTGAATTGCGTGATACCGTTATGCAAAACGCATTGCGCTTTCGTGCAGGTATGACCGCCGCAGGCTTTGATATTAAAGACGGCATACACCCCATAGTACCCGTAATGCTGTACGATGCTAAAATAGCACAACAGTTTGCCGAAAAATTATTAGCCGAGGGTATATATGTTATTGGGTTTTTTTTTCCAGTTGTACCTAAGGAGCAAGCCCGCATACGTGTACAATTAAGCGCAGCGCATACCCACGAACATATTGATAAAGCCATAGCCGCATTTACCAAAGTAGGTAAAGAGTTAGGTGTTATAAAGTAATAAATTTAAGTACCTTCGCCCAACATACATAACACTACGTGCAAAGCAATACAACACAATCATTTAGCGCAATTACATGGAACCGCTTTAAGCGCAACAAACTGGCATTAGCAGGTTTGGCGGTTATAGCATTAGCAACCTTAGTGGCTATATTAGGTGCATACATACGCCCCGATAGTACACCCTTTGCCAATGATATGAACCTTTCGCTTACTACACAAAAACCTGGTTTTAGTGTTAAAATGCTACGCTTGCGCAAAAACAACGAAGCCGAAAGCACTTCATTTTTGCACGGTTTGTTTTTTGGTGGTACCGAAAATAAATTTCAATACATACCCATAAACTCCTATACATTTGCAGGAGATGCTATTGTGGCAAACGAATTTCAAGGACAAAACCCTAGAGTACAAGACCCTAAAAAATACAACGTAGCAGATGTGGTGTATCAACTTGCTAAACCCGCTATTACCAATACCGATGGCACTATTACCTTTGTAACATTAGACGGCGAAAACCACACCGAAACCATAGCCGAATTACAAGCCAAAATAGAAAACGATAATATTATTACCAAACATTATTTACTAGGAACTGACCGTTTTGGGCGCGATATGCTAAGTCGCTTAATGGCAGGAACGCTTATATCGCTAGCCGTTGGCTTTATATCCGTATTTATATCCATATTCATTGGTACTGCATTGGGAGCAATGGCGGGTTTTTACAAAGGACGAACCGACGATGCCATAATGTGGCTGATAAACGTAGTATGGAGTATTCCTACGCTACTGTTGGTTATAGCCATTACACTGGCATTGGGCAAAGGATTTTGGCAAATATTTGTGGCAGTAGGCTTAACCACGTGGGTAGAGGTAGCACGTGTAGTACGTGGGCAAGTACTTAGCCTTAGCGAAAAAGAATTTGTAGAAGCTGGACGTGCTTTAGGCTATAGCAACACACGCATTATTATAAAACATATTTTACCCAATGTAGCAGGCCCTATTATAGTAGTAAGTGCCGCTAATTTTGCTACAGCTATACTTACTGAGGCTGGTTTAAGTTTCCTTGGAATAGGAGCACAACCGCCTATGAGTAGCTGGGGCAGTATGATAAAAGACCACTACGGCTACATAATAGTAGATGCCGCTTACCTAGCCATACTACCAGGTTTGGCTATTATGCTTATGGTACTTGCCTTTATATTGGTAGGTAATGGCTTACGCGATGCCTTTGATACTCGCTACGTAAACGATAAGGTTTAATAATAATTACGAATTAAAAATTACGAATTACGATTAATACCAAACACTTATACAATTAAAATATTATGCCACAACAACAATGGACTAACTTGCTACTCCCTATGCGCTTGCGCGATTCAGCGGTAGTAAAACATACTATGGATAGTCGCAATCCGTTTGATAGCGATTATGCCCGTATTATATCATCAGCACCGTTTCGTCGCCTGCAAGATAAAGCACAAGTTTTTCCGCTCGAAAAAAACGATTTTATACGCACACGCCTTACACACTCCTTAGAGGTTTCTAACTTTGCACGAGGCTTGGGTTTAAGTGTAGAAAACCAATTAATAGCCTGTGGTAAACTCGCACCACAACTCAAAGGGTATATACCCTCGTTGCTGGCAACGGTAGGTTTGGTACACGATATAGGCAATCCGCCATTTGGACATTTTGGCGAAGATGTTATTCAAAATTATTTTACCCAATTTTTCGCCAAACATTACAACGCCGAAAATGACACCTATTTTGGCGAACATTGGACTGCTGAAGAACTTGCCGATTTTACCAAATTTGATGGCAACGTGCAAGGCTTGCGTATTTTGCGCAAATTAAATTTGAGCAAAGACGAATACAGCTACAACCTTACGTACCCAGTACTTGCAAGCATGGTTAAGTATCCACGCAACTCGGTTATAGGCAACAAAAAAACGGAAAAACTTAGTTTTAAAAAGTTTGGTTATTTTCAATCGGAAAAAGACGATTTTGAAAAAATAAACCAAGCCCTGCAGCTCAACAACAATCGCCATCCATTAGTATTTTTGTTAGAAGCAGCTGATGACATTGCCTACTCCATAGCCGATATTGAAGACGGTTGTAAAAAGGGAATAATAACCGAAGAATTATTGTTAAACATACTACACAAGCACCTTGTAGGCGATGTATATGAAAGTGTTATTGCCGATTTTGACCGCATTAAAAAAAGTATCCCCAACGATTTCCCTAACAAAATACAAATTATAATTCAGGAATTTAGAGTAGTGGTACAAACCAAAATGATAGAGGAAGCCGCCAAAACATTTATGCTACGCCTTGATGCCATTAGCACTGGCGAGTTTGACGAAGATTTGCTCGAAGCATCGGAAGCCAAAAACATACGCAAAGTATTTAAAGAATTGAGCTACCATAATTTTAATCACCCAAGTGTATTAAAGCGCGAATTGGCAGGAGAGCAACTACTCAATTATTTACTAACGGCATTTACCAACGCTATTATAACGCCACAAAAAAAGAGTTCTAAAATGTTGTTGCAACTCTTGTCGGCCAACTATACCTACGTACGCAAGCAGTACAACAGTTACCCCAACCAATCGTACAACGACCTACAACTCATTACCGATTTTATAAGCAGCATGACCGACAGCTACGCACTTAGCCTATACCACGAGCTTACAGGACAAACAATAAAGTAATGAGGCTAAATAGAAATTAAATGAAAAAACATATTCCAAAAAACAAATATGATGTTGAGGCAGTTCGTTTTTTAAACTCCTGTTTGCTTGATAATATTAAGCCTGATATACCTGAATTATTGGTATGGATGCAGGATTTACATTGGGAAGTTGCACACGGTATAGGCTCGTATTTGGCTCTTTATGTTAATGATATCAAAACCGATTTAATAAAAATATTAAATTCAAATGACGAATTTTGGAAGAAGGGAATTTTATTTGGTCTAATAGGTAAACACACTCAAGAGCTTGACGAAGAATTAGCGAGCGTTATTAAAAGAATTGCCGAAACGCCAACCAACAGCGAAAGGGAGGAAGAGGTTGATATATTTGCGAAAGAGGTAGTTTTTCCCTGTTTGCGCAAGTGTTCCAACGGTTAAATAGTTGGTGGTGCTGTTTCAAGTGTTAAGCTGTTACGTAGAGTAAACGAAGTAATGGCGTCACTTGAAACTTAATATTACACAAAAGTTTGTAATTTTGTTTTAAAAATAAGAGCAATAATGATAATAAAGTCTAACGAAGTCGCAACTCTTTTCATTGTAACACTAATTTAAAATTAAGACTACAATAAACTTCTACTATATATACTCACAACCGAGGCTTTTTTGCCGAGTTCACGAAACAATAATTTAAAATTAACATTGAGTAACAAGACGCTGAAGGGCTTAACACTTGCGAGAACGGCGTACATTTAAGTTACGTTTTATGATGCTAATCATAAATTTGTAGCGAGCAGTAAATTAATTAAAAATTAGTACCATTGTAAAAACTAATTACCCCCAAAATTTAAAAATGAAACAAAGCCTAATTTTAGCAACCTTTCTATTGTTGAGCGCTGGGTGCCGAAAAACACCACAATACCCCAGTGCTAAGTTTAAAGGAACGTATGTAGGTACGGAAACAGTTACTTCCAAAGATGCTAATGGAATAACCTACTCTTTCACTAACGCAAAAACATTTAATATTGATACATACGGAGAGGACAAGGTTATATATAACACACTCACGGGGTTCGTTAAAGGAAATGAATTTTATATTAGTAATTACCGCGATTTGCCATTTCGCCAAGTTGAAGGGACAGGGAATTTGGTAAGAGATATACTTATTTACAATGAAATTGTAACGAGTTATAGAAATGGGTCAACAACAAGTATGACGAAAACAATTGTTGCTGTTTTACAATAGAGTTTATTAAATTTTTATTTAGCCGACCTAGGCGTAAATTTAGGTAATTAATTGTCTGTGTGCCATATGGTTTGCAAAGTGTAGTTTATTATAGGGTTAATGGTTCGGCCCTCACCCACCTAGGCGTAGAGTTAGGTAATTAAGGGTCGGTGGGCTATACGGTTTGTTAAGCTTAGTTGTAAACTAAGCTTTAGTATTGGTTTGTAAAGTTAAAAGCCACGCATTGCGTGGCTTTTAACTTTTTCAACCCCACCTAGGCGTAATCTCAGGTAATATAAGAGTTGGTGGGTTATACCGTTTTCTAAGCGTAGCTTTCAATTACGCTTTAGTATCGTTTATAAAATGCGCTATAAGTTGTAGGTGTAATTTTTATTTAATTAATGCTGCCACTTGTTGGCAGTTTAGCATAACTGGTTATAAAAAGTGCCTAAATAAAAAATAACAAAATCATTATTTTTTACTATTTTTATTCTAAATTAAATAATTAAAAATCACTACAATGAAAAAAATAGCAATAATAGCAGGCGCTTTACTTGTATTAAGCACTGGAGTATGGGCTACCAACAACAATGCGCCCAAATACAAAACGTTTCAATTACCCGAAAACGTAACCGAAATAAATTATCAAACCAATGTAATTAACTTTAGAGTAAAGGCACAATACCGTAACTCATGCACAGTTAATAGTGTAAATAATGCAGCTATGCAGCAAGCATTAGCCACATTAATGGTAACTAATTTGAGTAAAACATTTCCTCGTGCTGTAGCCCCCGAAGCTAAATACAACAATGAGGGTTTACCCTTGCAAGATTTATCACTAATATACCGTGTTAAGTTTAGTGCTACTATGCCTATAGAAGTAGCCTGTAACAATTTATTAGCATCGGGTATATTGGAATATGCCGAGCCTAATTATATATATCAAGTTAATCAATACGTACCCAACGACCCAAACGCAGTTACAACTGGCGGTACACAGTCTAATTTTCTTAATCGTATAAAAGCATACGACGCTTGGGACTTGGCACAAGGAGGTTCGCAGGGCGACACTTCTGTAGTAGTAGCTATAGTAGATACTGGTAGCGACTTAGATCACCCCGATTTAATGGCAAATATCAAACTAAATTATGCTGACCCTGTAAACGGTACCGACGACGATGCCGATGGGTATATAGATAACTACTATGGTTGGGATTTATCGGGTACGGTAGGTGCAAACTTAGTTGCAGATAATAACCCAACTTGTGCTGCGGCCAACACACATGGCGCACACGTTTCGGGGTGTGCATCTGAAGTTACTGATAACGGTATAGGCGGTGCAGGTATTGGCTTTAAAACAAAATTATTAATTGTAAAATGTGCTGCTGATGATGAGTCGGGATTAGGTACAGCTTACGATGGTATTGTATATGCGGCCGACCATGGCGCACGTATTATTAACTGCTCGTGGGGCGGAACTTTTGGTGGCGTTTTTGGACAAAATATTGTAGATTATGCAACCAATAACAAAAACTCATTAGTAGTAGCAGCAGCAGGTAATAGCAACTCAGGGGCCGATCATTTTCCTTCGTGTTATAATGGAGTATTAAGTGTAGCCGCCACCAATAATGCTAACGATGGCAAAGCAAGTTTTAGTAATTATAGCTATACAGTAGGAGTAAGCGCTCCAGGAGTAAACATACATAGTACAGACTATAACAATATATATGCAAACAATAGTGGCACATCAATGGCATCGCCAATTGTTGCAGGAGCTTGCGCATTGGTTAAAGCCAAATTTCCAGCTTATACCGCAACACAAATTAAAGAACGCATACGTGTAACCGCCAATCCGCACTACGCATTAGCGGCTAATTCGGGTTTTAAAGGCAGATTGGGTAAAGGCAGATTAAACGTATTTAAAGCCCTTACCGATGGTGCTACACCTTCAGTACGTTTTAATTCAATAAACATAACCGATGGTAATGATGGCGCTTTTGTAATAGGCGATACATTACGCATAACAGGTGTATTTAAAAACTACTTAGACGCATCGTCAGCAAACCTAACAGTAGCTATGTACAATGCAAATAATATAGCTAGTTATTTAACAGTATTACCCGCCGATTCGCAAAAAGTATTAGGTGTTATTAATACCAACGGAACAGTTAATAATGCTACTGCATTTAAAGTAAAATTGAATGCTGGTATTCCTGCCAACGCAACTATAGTAGTAAAATTAGTTTATAGAGATGGAGCATATTTAGACGAACAATTTTTTCCAATAACAGTAAATGTTGATTATTTAAATGTAGCTGTAAACGAAGTATTTACAACAGTTACAAGTAAAGGTAGAGAGTTTTATAACACCGACTCGCAAGCCGACGGTTTAGGTTTTGTGTTTAAAGACAGCTCACTTGCTTACGAAGGTGGATTTATGGTAGGGGCTATTAAACCAAGTGGCGATACTGTTGTAATAAACAACGTACGTACCGCAACCGCTACACCAGCCGCCGATTGGAAATCGCTAAGTAATATTAAACGCAATACCACCAATCCTACAGCCGTATTTGAAGCATCGGGTAAATTTAACGACGCTGGTATAGTAGTAATAGCAAGCAGGTTGAATATAAACGTAGCTCAAAAATTTTATGCCTTTGACACTCCTGGTAATACACGCTATGTAATACACGAATTTACCATTAAAAACGCTACAGCCACAGCATTAAATAATTTTTATGCAGGTATATTTACCGATTGGGATATTATGAAATATAGTAATAACAAATCGGCACAAGATTCTAGTTTACGCTTAGGATATGCCTACAGCACCGATGTTAGCGGTATATATGCAGGGGTAAAAGTACTTACACATACACCATACTCTATGTACGCCGCCGACAATAAAACAGGCGCAGGAGGGCCAGGTAATATTAATTTTTCCGATGGAGTTACAGTAGGCGAAAAATACCGCGCACTTACACAAACACGAGCTACTGCTGGCGATTCGGCCAATGGTAACGATGTAATAAACGTAGTAAGTAGTGGTCCATTTAACCTTAATACAACTACCGACTCAGTGGTAATAGCATTTGCAATATTAGCTGGCGACAACCAAGCCGACTTAATTAATAACGCTAATGCAGCACAGGCTAAATACGATATAGTTACAAGTAACAAAGCGTTAGCAGGGGTAATAGCAACTAATGTACAATTGTACCCTAACCCAGCTAATACTGCTACACAAGTAATTATAGATTTAGCTACACAAGGTTTAGTAAAAATAGAAATGTACAGCATAAAAGGCGACCTGCTTTCTACAGTAGTAAACGAAACTATGACCAAAGGCGCCCACAACATTACAATAAATACAGCAAACTTAGCACAAGGAGCCTACTATTGCAAAGTAATTACAGGCGAACAAATACAAATTAAAAAATTAAGTATAGTACGCTAATTTTTTAACCTAAATGGTTTAAATGTAGCTATTCTCTCATTCGTAGCCCATGGTGTAAACTGTGGGCTACTTTGTTTTTAATAATTCCTTATTTTTTAGCTGTAGCATACTCGCTAAGTAAAACACTATATTTGTTATAAAACTAACCAATGTACTTATATTAAATGAAACTAGTAACTCATATATACGCACAAGCAAAGAAGCTTGCAGGAGTTCAACGTTGAAAGTGTAAGTTGGCGCAGCGTTTTTTTAATCGTTTTTAGGGGTATATTTGCAATATGATAATTACAAAAAAGAAACGATATTACGGTGTAGTTACAAACTACGCCAAGGCGGGGGTGAAACTACACGAGATTGCACAAACTATACAGATTAATTCAAATAATGGTAAGAAGTTTAAAACATATCATCTGCGCTCAATTTTTATTACTTGCTTTAATTGGCTGTGATAATAGAAAACCTGTTGAGAAAGTTACTGAGAAAGTTGATTTTGATAAGAAGTGCGAACAGCTCGTTTTAAGTGAAAATAAAATAGGACAAGAGTATCTTTTTAAGGTATTATCAAAAAAAGAAGTGCTTGAATATCACATAACTTATTTGGGTGAGATAGCTAACAAAGATGTTGGCAAAATTAAGTTCCTAAATTTTATCGTTTATTTTGGTTTGTATGAAGATTCAAAGAGGGCAAACGGTGCGGTAGTGCTGTATAGTGGTAAAGATAAATTTTTGGGATTGTATGGAGTTGGCAGTGCATATTCTGTTCCAACAAAAATTGAAGGCTCAAACTTAGTGTTTAACTACAATGATGAAAACTGTAATCAAACAACAGTAATCAATTTTTCAGATAGTATCCCGAAGCAAATTTTTATAAACTGTACTAAGGATGGAGGCGATTTATATAGTTTTACAAAAGAATAGCATTCCCCCACCTAAGCGTAAATTTAGTTAATTAACGGTCGGTGAGCTATACGGTTAGCTAAGTGTAGTTTGCAACTAAGCTTTAGTATCGATTAAAATACAGTACAAACATAGAGTAAATTTACAAAAGCAAATTTATGTATGAGGAGTAGGCTGTGGTAAAACGATAGTTTTCCGAAATCATTTTTTTAAATAACGGTGCGTAAAAAGCCGTGTAGCGCTAATAAAATATAGAGTTACGAAGTATAACGAGGTGTTTTTTTAGTTTATATATTTAGATACGTTGAATAAGTTTATCTAAACCAACAGTAAGGCCGTGTAGTTGTATAAGGTTTATAATGGTTTGTCGGAAGTCTTTATACTTGGTCTAAGGTTGTTTTACCTACTTATTTGCATTCGCCCACTGTTCATAACGTAACAAAATTCATATTTAAAGTGTTAGTAATCAATACTTAGCGGTATTTTTAATAAATAAACACCAAATTAATTAGGAGATAAAGGAATAATTACGACATTTGCACTCCCAACAAACGGGTAACCAAAGGCGGGAATGTTCATTGAAAGAGTAGTAAATAAAGGCTTTAAAAATAACTAAAATTAA